>DATMDB010000028.1:0-3598 GCA_035558075.1 Burkholderiales bacterium | reverse complement strand
CGGGTGACGAGATCCGCGAGCTCGCGGGCGTCCGGACGCGCGAGACGCGTCTCTGCAGGGAGTGTCATGGGAGCCTCAAAAGCGCGGGATGTCCGGATGCGCAAGGTTGCCGCGATGGACGTGCACCTTGCCGAACTCGGCGCAGCGGTGCAGCGTGGGCACCGCTTTGCCCGGATTGAGCAGACCGGGCTCATCGAACGCGCGCTTCACCCCGTGGAAAATTTCCAGTTCGTTGGCTCGGAATTGAATGCACATCTGCTTGATTTTTTCGACGCCGACACCGTGCTCTCCCGTAATAGTGCCGCCGACTTCAATGCACAATTCCAGAATCTCCCCACCGAACTCCTCGGTGCGGCGCAATTCATCCGGCTGGTTGGCGTCAAACATGATGAGCGGGTGCAGATTTCCGTCGCCGGCGTGAAACACGTTGGCGCAGCGCAGGCCGTATTTATTTTCCATATCGCCAATGGCGCGCAACACCCGGGCAAGATGTTTCCGCGGAATGGTGCCGTCCATGCAGTAATAATCCGGCGAAATGCGTCCCAACGCGGAAAACGCCGCCTTGCGACCGGCCCAGAACTTATTGCGCTCGCTGTCGTTCCGGGAGATGCGGATTTCGGTTGCGCCGCTTTGTTTCATGACCTCTTGCATGCGCAGAATTTCATCCGCCACTTCTTCGGCGCAGCCGTCCGATTCGCACAAGAGTATTGCTTCCGCATCCAGCGGGTAGCCGGCGTTGGCATACGGCTCCACTGCCTGCGTCATCTGCTTATCCATCATTTCCAGCCCGGCGGGTATGATGCCCGAGGCAATGACGTTGGCGACTGCATCGCCGGCGCGGCCCAGGTCGTCAAACGCCGCCAATACTACTTGCGCGCGCTCCGGCAACGGCAGGAGCTTCACCGTGATTTCGCTAATCACCCCGAGCATGCCTTCCGAGCCGGTCATCAGCGCCAGCAAATCGTAGCCCGGCGAGTCCAGCGCATCGCTGCCGATTTCCAAAAGCTCGCCTTCGCTGGTGAATACGCGGAGTTTTAGAATATTGTGCACTGTGAGACCGTATTTCAGGCAATGCACTCCGCCGGAATTTTCCGCGACATTGCCGCCGATGCTGCAAGCGATCTGGCTGGAAGGATCGGGAGCGTAATAAAGTCCGTAAGGCGCAGCTGCTTCGGAAATGGCGAGATTGCGCACTCCCGGCTGCACGCGCATGGTGCGCGCGGCCGGATCAATTTCCAGGATGCGCATGAATTTGGTAAGCGGAAGCAGCACGCCGTCGCCGAGCGGTAGCGCGCCTCCTGAAAGCCCGGTGCCCGCACCGCGCGCCACCACCGGGACTTTATGTTGGTGGCACACGTGCAAAACGCGCTGCACTTGTTCCTCGTTTTCAGGCAGCACCGCCAGCATCGGCAATTGACGGTAGGCAGTAAGCCCATCGCACTCGTAAGGCTTCAGATCCTCGGTGGCGTCGAGCACCGCTGCTGCGGGCAAAAAACGCCGCAGTTCAGCGGCTAAAGAGGCACGCACGGAAGGGGATTGGGCAGTAGCGACTGACATGACCTTATTATACTCATTCTTCTGCTTTTCCCTCTAAGCCTGCCCTGAGCGCAGTCGAAGGGGTGAGGGGCAGGTTAATTCCCGTGCGAAATGATCTGAAAAAATAATTCCCTCTCCCCTGGCGGGAGAGGATAAAGGTGAGGGGGAAGTTTATTCCTGCGCCATTTCAGGGTCTACTTTCGGCTCGCGCATTCCAAGAAAGCTGAGAAGCAGGAGTGCGGCGCCAATCAGCAACATGCCGGCAATTTCCCATTCCTTGGGCTGCTCGCCGAGTTCCAGCCATGCAGAGAGCACGCCCACCACCGGCACTATGAGCGAACCCAGCCCCGCGGTCCCTGCGGGCAGCCGGTGCAACACATAAAGCCATAACAACCACGCGAGCGCGGTTCCCAATACCGTGTTGTAAATGACTGCAAACCAGAAATAGCCGCTCAACTGGATGGGTTGCTGCGGTATAAAAAACGTAATTCCGACTAGCACGATTGCTCCAAGCAGCATCTGCCAAGCGGTGAGCGAAAGCAAATCCAGCTGCACGCGGCTGCGCAATTTTTTCGCTACGATTACTGCTGCCGCCCAGGTAATTCCCGCTGTCGTTGCAATCACGCTGCTCGCAAGGCTGCCGCTTGCGCGCCACGGCGCGAGGATAAAGAACAAGCCGGCAAACGCCATCACAACCGCCAGCCATTGCGCGCCGTGAATGCGCTCGTGAAGCAGCGGCCAGGCGAGTATCAGCAACCAGAACGTCATGGTGTAAACAAGCACCGCGCTTTTTCCCGCGCCGCCGTCCACCACTGCCCGCATCACCAACGCGGTAAATACCGTGGTTTGCAGCAAGCCCAACAAAAGCGTGGTTTTGAATTCCACCAGACGCAGCGGTTTCTTCATCCACGCCAGCACCGCGAACAAACACAGCGCGCCGAAAAACGTTCGCAGCGCGGCGAAATCAAACGGGCCGCAATAGGCCAGGACTTTTTTCATCACCACCCAGTTATAGCCCCAAATGAGGGCGAGGATGACGAGAGCCAAAACGGCGGGATTGGGGAGGGATTTGTTATTCAAACTGCTTGACCGGCATATAGGCACGAGATTAAATGCAGCGGCGTTGTTCTAAGTAACTGCGCAGATTCCAATTTAAAGCATAATAGATTGGGCCGATAATTGGTAGAGACATGTATGCCCCGTGTTACTCAAACGGGGAAGCCATTTTGGCGCTACTCGACCCAGTGCGAATGTCTGCTAGCGGCCAGGAGCGGACATTGACTATACAGACGCGTGGCGTTCATCCCACGCCAATCCCCAGCGTGTTCTCATGCAAGTATGCGCACCACCCATTGGACGGCTTGAAGGAAGACTAGGTCACGCGCACAATGCCGATTTACAAATCGGCTTTGGGGGCAACTGTCTAGCGTTAACCGTCACATGAAGACCTATGCGATTCTACGACCAGACGGTTCTATGCGCTCCTTTGAAATTACGAGCACCTGGTTCACCTTTCGACCGTTATACAAAATTCTCCGTTCCGTCGAAGGCGTAAGTGACGTTAAGCGAAATTGGTTCAATAGCAAACGAGTGAAATTCAAGTTTCTTGGTGAACCATTTGTGGTTCACGAAGATTGGGGCGATAGCGACCGGTATTGGGTTGGGCCGGCGAATCCTGAAACGTCTAAACTTGATATCACGCCTCTTCATCAAGCCTTTCTGAGCTACCGCGGTACGATTATTTGGCGGTGGATAGTCAGGTTGGGCGAGATGGGAACTGACAGCGACGGTTCTGCTCCCGTTTTTCAGCAATCGGGACTGGCTTTTGCTGCGGCTGTGGTGGCTTGCTGGGCCTACATGTCCGCTGTTTCCGGTATTTTGAGCGCCTTTGGTCCGAAAGAGCTTAGTCCGGTGCTTGTCATAGTTCTCCTTGTTATCCCATTCGTTTTTTGCGGTCTATTTCATTTCACTGTCGTGCGCGACTCCGATTTGTCAATGCTGCAAAAGTGCGTGCAAATTATTGGTGCCGCGTTTTTTGCGCCGCTGTTGGGTTGGTTGGTGT
>DATMDB010000027.1:0-2268 GCA_035558075.1 Burkholderiales bacterium | reverse complement strand
AGACATCGAGCGCCTGCTCGCGCTCGCGCGCGCTGCTCAAGGTGCGCAGCGTCATTCCGGCGCGGTCCTGGTCGATGTGCCCGCCCAGCTGCGCCCCGACGTCAGCGAGCTTTTCGGCGATTTCGTCTTCGGAGAGCGCGCCTGCGCCGAGGTTCAGCATATGGCGGGTAAGGTTCGCCAATCCGGATTTGGCGGGCGTATCGCGGCCGCTGCCCGCGGCAAAATCTATGCTCACATCGAGCATCGGCAATTGGTGGCTTTCCACGAAATAGACCCGGGCACCTGTCGAAGTCTGCCAGTTCTGTATCGGCAGGATGGCAAATGCGTGTCCAGCTCCGGCCAATAGGCCAAGCAAAACCAGGCCGCACCACTTCAAAACGTAAAGGAACCTCTGATTAAGTCCCACGCGGTTGCGACGGCGGCTTTCCGGGATGGGATGCGCGAAGCGAGGCGCAGCCAATGGCCACCACCCTTGGCAAGCCGAGCGACAAAGCAGACCACCCGGAAAGGCGCCCCGGACTCGGTCTCGCGCAGCGTGGTGCGAGAAGGGGCGCAAGCTGCTGCAAGAAACACCGTAAAACGGGGCGCTCATGCTGCCGCTCCCGCACCCCAAGCTTCGCTGACCGTGTCGCGGCAGCCGTCCCTCCGGGTTGCGGCAAAATGCGGCGTCTGCGTTGTTGCGCTCCTCGGCTTCGTAGTGCGCCCCGGACTCGGTCTCGCGCAGCGTGGTGCGGGCAGGGGCGCAGAAGGTTGCGTTCGATAGCATGGAGCGGAGCTTGTGCGGCTGCTCCCGCAAGCGGGCCTTGGGCTAACGGGTCGCAGCCGCGCTACGACCTTCGTCGCGCGCCTTGCAATCATTCGCATTGCGCCAGAAACGCGCTTCGCGGAGGACTTAATCAGAGGTTCCATAAAATTAAACCGCAGGGACTAACGCAGAGATTACTGCGAATTTTCTCGGCGCTGCTGCGGTGAACTTATTTGTCTTCCAAGCGGTATTCCACGTACGCGCTGTCGCGCAACTGGCGCAGCCATTCTTCGTGCGCTTCATCGGACTTGCGCGCACGCAAGGCCTGGCGCGCAAGCAGGCGTTGCCGGTCACGGCTGATATCCTGATTGCGGCGTTCCAACACCTGGATCAGGTGCCAGCCGAAAGGCGATCGCACCGGATCGCTGATTTGCCCGACCTTGAGCGTATTCATTGCGCGTTCGAACTCGGGAAGCGTATCGCCCGGAGCAAGCCAACCCAGGTCGCCGCCCTGCGTAGCACTGCCGTCTTCAGAGTGAAGCCTTGCGAGCTCACTGAAGTCAGCCCCATATTCGAGCCGCTCCTTGAGATTGAGCAGGCGGGTACGCGCCTCGTTTTCGCCCGATATTTCGCTGGTTTTAATGAGGATATGCCGGGCATGGGTCTGTAGCACTTCAGTAGCAGAATCCTTGCCGCGCTTGTCTAGCAGTTTGATGATGTGAAAGCCGTTGGCGCTGCGCAGCACGGCGCTTACCTCTCCCGCCTGCATCGGGCGCAACGCCTCCAGAAAAATAGTCGGCAGCCGGCCTGCCGGGCGCCAGCCCAGGACGCCGCCTCGCAGGGCATCGGCCGCATCGGAATAGCCCACGGCAATTTGCGCGAAATCGGCGCCGCTTTTGATCTGCGCCAGCGCCTGTTCGGCGCGCGCGCGCTTGGCCTGGATTTGTTCCGGACTCGCCTGTTCCGGCACCAGCACCAGGACATGCGCAAGGTTGTATTCGTCCTCCTTGCCGACCAGGGCTTCCTGGGATTTGAGGTAATTGGTTATTTCGCTTTCGGTGACCACGATCTTGTTGTCCACCTCGCGTTCCTTGAGGCGGGCCATGATAATCTCGGCCCGTATTTCCTCGCGGAAGCGGTTGAAATCGATTCCCTCATGTTCCAGCGCCTCGCGCATTGCCTGCAGGGTCATTTTGTTGCCCTCGGCAATCCGCTCCAGGGTTTTTCCCAGCTGTGTATCGTCTACACGAACACCGGTTTCCTTGGCATACTGCAACTGTATCCGATCGTTGATTAAGCGTTCCAGCAGCTGTTTTTCCAGAACATTCTGCGGCGGGAGCGGGGTGCCCTGTTTGGTGAGCTGGTTGACCACCATCTTGATGTGGTCGTTAAGCTCGTACCGGGTGATCACGTCGTCGTTTACTACCGCGATGATGCGGTCCAGCGGCACGATCTTCCTAGTTACTGCATCGGCTTGCGCGGCGTTGACAGGGGCAATCAAGCATGCGCTCACAAGCACGGCC
>DATMDB010000026.1:0-7662 GCA_035558075.1 Burkholderiales bacterium | reverse complement strand
AATGCCGGCTTCGCCATGCGCGAGAAAATCGTAATAGCGCTTGATGTCGGCGAGCAAACGCGGATTGAAACAAGGTCGCGGTTGGGGATTCCAGCGCGACCACACCGCGCGCTGTTCTTGGTCAAAATAAACCCGCAGCTGTGGTGAGAACGACCATTCGATATTCTCATTCGCGGGATTCTCATTCGCGGGCTCACCGATGATCCGGCTGCCCCAACCTGAATGATTCTCGGGTATCTGCAATATTGCGTGAGGGACGTTCATGTCCATGGTGTACTACCTCCGGTAAAGGGGTTAAGGCAAGGTGGATTTTATGATTTTGTTGTTTTTTTACGTACAGCAAGGGTAGTTTAAGGACATCTCACGCGAAAAGGCAAGTCTAACAAATTGACAGATTTTGTTTTTTGGCTTCATCTGGGTCTGTACCCCTGCCGCAGGCGAGGTTTCACGAGCCGAGATTTGTTATAAAATGCTTCAAACCTTCAGGATTACACATTGATCTTGCTGCGACTTTTTTTCCGTATCTTATTCAGGGTTGAGCTCACTGGCGACATGGAAGCGTTGCGTGCGCCCAGACTCCTCCTCCTCGTCCATCAGGAATCGGTGTTTGACGCCCTGTTTTTGGGGCTTTTCCTGCCGTTAGACCCGACCTTGGTTCTGTCCCGGGAAACCGCGCAACACGGATGGCTGCACTGGCTCCTGCGGCGTTTCGATACCCTGGTGCTCGACTTGTCCAATCCGATTTCGCTAAAAAAATTGATCAGGCGGGTGCAAGAGAACAGGCCGCTGGTTTTGTTTCCGGAAGATCGCGTGACCCGCACTGGCGGCTTGATGAAGCTCTACGACGTACCGGCGCTGGTGGCAGTCAAAACCGGTGCGGCGGTGGTGCCGGTCCGTATTACGGGCACGGGCGGTTCAGTTTTCGGCGGTATCAAAGGCAGGCGTTGGTTTCCGCGCATCCATTTGTGTATCGAGCCGGCGATTAGGCTTACCGTGGAGGCGCGCTCGCCGGCCCGGATGCGGCGGCGCCAAGCCGGGCAGCAGATGCTGGCGCTGATGCAGCGCTCGATATTGTCCTCCTTGCGGCCGCAAACGCTGTTTGAGGCTTTTCTTGACGCGGTTAAAACGCACGGCCGTGCCCGCCGGGTGCTCGAAGATATGAAAGGGGAGCAATCCTACGGACAACTGCTCAAGACCAGTCTTGCGCTCGGCAGGTTTGCCTGCCGCGTGAGCAGGGAGCAGGAAACCGTCGGGGTGCTGCTGCCCAATCTCATCGTCACCGTTTGCCTGTTTCTGGGCTTAACTGCCATGCGCAGGATTCCGGCCATGCTCAACTACAGTTCGGGGATCGAGTCGATCCGTGGCGCATGTACGGCCGCCAATATCCGGACCGTCATCACCTCGCGGGAATTTCTGGAAGCGGCCAAACTGCACGCCGTGGTGCCCAGCCTGAACGACGTGAAGCTGATTTATCTGGAAGATGTACGGAAATCATTTACCCTTGCCGACAAACTGTGGCTGCTGCGGGCGCTGTGGCGGCCGCACCGGGCGATGTGTGCGAGCGATCCTAATGAGCCGGCGGTGGTGCTTTATACCTCGGGCTCGGAAGGCAAACCCAAGGGCGTGGCATTGAGCCACAAGGCGATACTCTCCAATATCGCGCAAATCAGGGCGGTGGTCGATGTCGTGCCCTCCGACAAGTTTCTCAATGCTCTGCCGATTTACCATTCCTACGGGCTTACCGCCTGCGCGTTGCTGCCCCTGCTAGTGGGCGCGCGGGTGTTCATCTACATTTCGCCTTTGCACTATCGCACTATTCCGGAAATCGCCGGCAGCCGCAAATGCACTTTTCTGTTCGGCACCAGCACCTTTCTCGACGAATACGCCAAGGTTGCGAGTCCGAAGGATTTCCAGTCTCTGCGCTATGTGATTTCCGGCGCGGAGAAATTAAGCGAAGAGGTGGCACGAACTTGGCTGGAGAAATTCGGATTGCGCATTATGGAAGGCTATGGCGCCACCGAATGCGCGCCGGTGCTGGCGGTCAACGGCAACCTGGCTTATCGTCGTGGCGCGGTCGGACGGTTCCTGCAGGGAATCGAATTCCGTCTGCAAAAAATACCCGGCATTGGGCATGGCAGCTTGCTGCATGTGCGCGGGCCGAATGTCATGCTGGGTTATTACCTCCAGGAACGGCCGGGCGAGTTGCAATCCACGCATTCCGAATTCGGCCCCGGCTGGTACAACACCGGCGACGTGGTGGAAGTGGATGAAGACGGGTTTGTCACAGTCATCGGCCGCATTAAGCGCTTCGCCAAGGTGGCGGGGGAAATGGTGTCTCTGGATGTGGTGGAAAAAATCGCCGGCAAAGCCTCGCCGCAACACCGACACGCCGCCATCATCCATGTTGTCGAGAGCGGGGAATCCACAATGCTCTATACTACCGACCCGGAGCTGAGCCGCATGCGGCTGCACTCCGCCGCGAGAGAGCTCGGCGCGCAAGACCTGGCGGTGGCGCGCCGTATCGTGCATCTGCAAGAGCTGCCGCTTTTGGGCAGCGGCAAAACCGACTACCGGGCGCTGCAAAATCTGACCCAGGCCGAGGCGTCGCGGTAAGGCTGTCGTTTTATTTTTTCGAGTAGCCGATGCGGTAAATCACGCCAGCTTGGTCGTCGGACACCAGTAGCGCGCCGTCCGGCATCACCAATACATCCACCGGACGTCCCCAGTTGCTTTCTCCTTGCAGCCAGCCTTCTGCGAACACTTCATATTTGTCCGGCTTGTTGTCCTTGAGCGTCACCATCATCACGCGGTAGCCTGATTTCTTGCTGCGGTTCCATGAGCCGTGCTGGGCGATGAAGATGCGATTCCTGTATTCGGCGGGAAACATTTTGCCGGTATAGAAGCGCATTCCCAAGGCTGCGACATGCGGGCCGAGTTTGACCGCCGGGGGAGTGAATTCGCTGCAGCTGTGCTTGGCGCCTAGTTCAGGATCGGGAGTGTCGCCCTGGTGGCAGTACGGGAAGCCGAAATGCAAGCCGGCTTGCGGCGCGTGATTAAGCTCATCCGAAGGAAGATCGTCTCCCAGCCAATCGCGCCCGTTGTCGGTGAACCACAGCTCTTTGGTTTGCGGGTCCCAGTCGAAGCCCACGGAGTTGCGCACACCGCGCGCAAACATTTCATAACCGCTGCCGTCAGGCCTGATGCGCGAAATCAGCGCGTAGCGGTCGGGGTCGGGCTCGCATATATTGCACGGCGCGCCTACAGGAACGTAAAGCAGGCCATCCGGGCCGAAGGCGATGAATTTCCAGCCGTGATGAGTATCCTTGGGAAATTTGTCGTTGATCACAACCGGGTTGGCGGTATGAGTGAGGCTGGACGCGATATTGTCGTAACGCAGGATGCGGCTGATTTCCGCGACATACAGCGAGCCGTTGCGAAACGCCACGCCGTTTGGCGCGTTGAGACCTTGTGCAATGGTATGGACCCTGCGCTCTTTGGTTACCGCATAGACTTTGCCTTCGCGGAAGGTGCCGACAAACACCGTGCCGTTGGCGCCCAGCGTCATCGAGCGCGCGCCGGGGACATCACCGGCGTAAATGCTGATTGCAAAACCCGGCGGCAGCTTGATTTTATCGAGCGGCATATTTCTGGCGGCTGCATTAAAACAGCAAAGGAGCGTGAACAACAGCAAAGCCAACCCGTTGGTGGTGCGCAGCATGGTGGTTTTCTTTTCGGGAATTGGAGATTATTCTATGACGCCAAGCCTGCCGTTGTGGCTGCCCATGTACCAGAGTTTTCCTTGCGCATCCACAATCATCTTGCGGATGCCGACGTTTTTTGAGGGGAGGGGTATTACACGCATCGCGCCGGTTTGCGGATCAAGCCTCACCACGGTATCGGTATTGATTTCATCCACCCACACCATTCCCGCGCCATCCACGTTAACCGCGTAGGGTCCGCCGTTCTTTCCGGCGGGAAGGACGTATTCCTTGATGACTTTGTCTGCTGTTGTATCAACGCGGATGAGCTTTCCCGCGCCGTAAAGAGTGACCCACAGCGAACCGTCAGGGGCCAGCGCCATGCGCCGCGGCTGCGAGCCCCGCTCCACGGTGATTTCCTTGATGGCGCCGGTTTGCGGATTGAGCTTGCCTAACTGGTTCCCGCCCATCTGGCAAAACCACACGTTGCCCACCTTGTCCAGCGCGATGCCGTAAGGGTTGCCCGAGGTTTTGAATTCGCTGATTCTGCCGCTGCGCGTATCCATGCGGCCGATGCGGTTTCCGCTCTGGACGGTAAACCAGATAATGCCGTTATCGTCTATCACCAGCGTGTGCGGGTCGCCGCCTGAGGGCGCTTTGTATTCTGTAACCTTGCCGGTGGAGGGATCGAGCTTTCCGATGGTGCCGTTGCCATTGCCGGTGTACCACACCATTCCGTTCTTATCCACGAGCAGGCCGTGCGGATGCGCGCCCCGCGGCAAATCCCATTCCTTGAAAGTCTTGGCCTGAGTGTCGAAGCGCGCGATTTTGTCGCCGTGCATGACCGTAATATAAATATTGCCGTCGGGCCCCGGCGCTGGATCGCGCGCGAATTTGGGTGTGGGCACCGGCCATTCCGATACCTTGCCGGCGAAATTGGGATTGGTTCCCGGCGTAATGCCGTAATTGGAGCCGCCGGCAAAGCACGCAAGCGGCGCGAGCAAAACCAGCAGAATCGCGGCCTTCACGGACGGATCAGCTTTTCCATTTTGGCGGGCGCTTTTGCATGAACGCATCTATGCCTTCCGCGGCATCATCATCCATCATATTGCAGGCCATGACCTTGCTTGCGTACTGGTAAGCCTGCTCCATGCTCATTTCCAGCTGCTTGTAAAATTTTTGCTTGCCAAGGGAAATGGCTGCGCGCGATTTGCCTTTGATCGCTGCGGCCAACCGTGCAACTTCGGCATCGAGTTCAGCGGGAGACACAACGCGATTGACCAGCCCCCGCTTTAATGCGGTTTGGGCATCGATGAAATCTCCAGTAAGCAGCATCTCCATCGCCTGCTTGCGCGACATATTGCGCGAGAGCGCCACGCCAGGGGTGGAGCAAAACAGGCCGAAATTGACCCCGGATGTGGCTAAGCGCGCTTCAGTCGAGGCTACGGCAAGATCGCATGCAGCGACCAATTGACATCCGGCAGCGGTGGCGATGCCGTGCACTCGCGCAATCACAGGCTGCGGGATTTCAGTCAACGTCATCATCACGCGACTGCAGCGTCTGAATAGGGCTTCGATAAAGTCCGGATTGTGGTTGGCACGCATTTCCTTGAGGTCGTGGCCCGCGCAAAACGCCGGGCCAGAGCCGGCAATTACGACCACGCGTACTGATTGATTCCCGGCAATGCCGTCGAGCGCAGCCTGCAGTTCATTGAGCAGCGCGCCGGAGAGCGCGTTGAATTGCTGTGGGCGGTTGAGCGTGAGCGTGGTGACGCCGTCCGCTTCGTGACGCAGCAAGAGCCGTTCGGTTGCAGTCGCGGCGGTGGCGGCTGAGGTCATAGAGAAACTCCAGCAAGGAACAAGACAAACATTATATTACTACGAAGCGTGTCTTGCTTTTTAGTTCCCGTCGTGCAAGGATTTTCACGCCCTGCAAAGGGGAGTAGCTTTTGCGGCAAAATCGTCAGCACGGGATTACCTCCCCGGTTTTGCCGGCAACTGGAACGGTTGCGAGCGAGACCTTTGTCTTTTCGCTGATATTGTGGAGGTAGTCGTCATGGAACTGTTTTCCCCGCAATTTTTTTCCGCGCTCATCGCGATAATCATCATTGATTTGGTGCTCGCGGGCGATAACGCAATCGTGATCGCTATCGCTGCGCGCAACGTATCCAAGCATTTGCAGAAGCGCGCCATCATCTGGGGTACGGTCGGCGCCATTGTGGTTCGGGCGGTGATGACGCTATACGTGGTTTGGCTGCTGCAAATTCCAGGCTTGTTACTCGCCGGTGGCCTGCTCCTGATCTGGGTCGCTTATAGCCTGGTGGCGCCTGCCAAGGAGAAAAAAAGTCCGGATACAGCCGCCGCAACATTTTGGAGCGCGATGAAAACCATCGTCATTGCCGACGCAGTGATGGGGTTCGACAACGTGCTGGGAGTCGCAGGCGCAGCGCACGAAAGTTTTCTACTGGTGATTGTCGGTTTGCTGATCAGCGTGCCCATCGTGGTGTGGGGCAGCACGCTGATCCTCGGCTGGATCGAGCGCTTTCCGGCATTGATTTATATCGGCGCCGGCGTGCTGGCTTGGACCAGCGCGAAAATGATTACTGACGAGCCGCTGCTGGAAGAGTTTTTATCCCGGCGATTTCAGGTGTGGGCGGTTTATGCGGGGATTATCGGTGGGGTGTTGCTTGCCGGTTATGCTGTCAACAAGCGCAGAAAACCGGCCGGGAGCGCGATGCACACGCAGCTCCCGGATTAAAAAACCGTTGTATTATTTACTGCCGCTGAACGTCTTCTATGGGCTTGGCTTGGGACTGGCCGAGCGGCCGTGCAAAAGTGTACTTAACCGGGTCTACAATGAGGGCTTTCGCCGCAGTTCCGGCATTGCCGCCGGGTAGAGTAAAGGGCAGCGTGACAAAAAAGATCCCGATACCCATAACTGTTGCGGCGAGGCCTATTGGCCTAACCAAAAGAGCGTCCCCGGCAATGGCTTCATCTGTCGGCTTGACGTCTGAATACTGCTCTGCGCTGGCAAGGCTCGATGTCAAGATCATGCAAACCGCAGCCAGTGCCGATACTAGCGATTTGTAGTGCTTCATGGTGTCTCCTTCAAGAGAGCTCCTTAAAGTAAAACTTGAGGAGTCTCCATTAAGTATAGCCTGAACATGGGCTAACGGCTAGTAGCGTAAGGCAAAAAACCGGCTCTGGCAAGTTTTCTGTTAAAACATCGGTTTCTTGGATGCTGGGTTATAGCGTTGCATTCCGAGAGGATTTCCGCGGTGGACATGAAGCGGTCTACAGACATTGCGCCGGCGTCTTTCTTGTTTGCGTATTCGGTCCGGCCATTATACCGGGCGTTGTACGAAGACGGTGGCTGGCGGATAATTTCTTTATGATAAGCCACAGCTTCAAATATGGCCACGCCGCCGGCTGGCAATGGCAGGAATCGGCACGTGCCTGCCTTGAGATGATCGGACGGGTGCCGCGCGCCGCGAATCTCGGTTTTCTGTATGTCACCGATTTGCTGGTGCCGCATATTTCCGAGATCCTGACTTTTTTCAAGGCGCAAACCGGCATACCGCATTGGGTCGGAACGGTGGGTGTGGGGGTGTGCAGCACCGGCAGGGAATACTTGAATCAACCCGCCATGGTGGCGATGCTGGCGGAACTGCCGGAAGGATCATTCAACGTGTTCCGCGATGTCACGCGCGGCGCTGAAGACCTACCGGTTACAGCGGGCGATGCGGCGGCGGTGCATTTCGCGATTGTCCATGCCGACCCCCGCACCCCGGAAATCAGCGCATTGGTCGAGGATGTTGCGGATGCCATGCAAAGCGGTTTTCTGGTGGGCGGACTCACCAGCTCGCGGAACCGCCAGGTGCAGATTGCCGATGAGTTGGTGCAGGGCGGAATGTCAGGCGTGATCCTATCCGATGCGGTGGCGGTTTCAACGCGATTGACGCAA
>DATMDB010000025.1:0-3368 GCA_035558075.1 Burkholderiales bacterium | reverse complement strand
ATTTCCCAAGACTGAAAAAATAGTGTTCTGATTTCTTTTTTACCGGCATCGCGCCCGAAACCGCTGAATAGGGATTGATCAGTTCGGTGGGTGAATACGCCGAGCCACACACCTCGCAGGCATCGCCATACTGGTCCTTGGCGTGGCATTTGGGACACTCTCCTTTGATGAAGCGGTCCGGGAGAAACATCTCCTTGACTGGATCGTAGTATTGCTCGATGGCGCGTTTTTCAATCAGCCCCGCTTTATTGAGTTTGGCGTAAATATCGTTAGCGTATTCCTGCGTTTCCGGCGAGTGCGTCGAGTAATAGTTGTCGAACTCGATATGAAAACCCTTGAAGTCCCGCAGGTGTTCACCGTGCATGCGTTCAATCAAGGCTTCGGGTGTAATGCCCTCAGCTTCAGCGCGCAGCATGATGGGCGTGCCGTGGGTATCGTCAGCGCAAACGTAATGGCACTCGTGCCCTTGCATTTTCTGGAAACGCACCCAGATATCGGTCTGGATGTATTCGACCAAGTGGCCGAGGTGGATCGCCCCGTTGGCATAGGGCAAGGCGGAAGTGACCAGTATTTTGCGCGTCATGAGACCGGACGGGGCTTAAAATATTGAATTGTAACAAAGCGTGGCACTAAACAGTATTCGTGGCGGGTATAATTGTTTAAACCCTATCATTTGGCATGTGGTGCAGAGGTTTTAGAGGAGAGGTAATGGTTATATCGGAGCAACTGGTGCAGGACGCGCTGAAGGAAATCACGGATCCCCACACCCGCAAGGATTACATATCCAGCAAGTCGGTGAAGAACATCAAGGTTGACGGCAACGACGTCTCGCTCGAGATTTCGCTGGGTTATCCGGCGAAGAGCGTGAATGAGCAGATACGCAAGCAGGTTATCGCCAAGCTTAAAACCCTTCCAGGCATCGGCAATATCAGCATCAATGTTTCCACCAAAATCGTCTCGCACAGCGTGCAGCGCGGCGTGAAACTCGTCCCCAACGTCAAAAATATCATTGCCGTGGCCTCGGGCAAAGGCGGGGTGGGAAAATCCACCACCGCTGTCAACCTGGCATTGGCGCTCTCGGCTGAAGGTGCGGTGGTGGGAATACTGGATGCCGACATATACGGTCCATCGCAGCCTACCATGCTCGGCATCCAGGGACGTCCGGAATCGCGTGACGGCAAAAGCCTCGAGCCTATGGAAGCTCACGGCCTGCAGGCGATGTCCATTGGTTTCCTGATTGACGTGGAAACGCCCATGGTATGGCGCGGACCGATGGTGACGCAGGCGCTGGAGCAGTTGCTTACCGAGACCCGCTGGCGCGAACTCGATTACCTGGTGGTGGACCTGCCGCCAGGCACCGGTGACATCCAGCTGACCCTGGCCCAAAAAGTGCCGGTTACCGGTGCGATAATCGTGACCACGCCGCAGGATATCGCGCTGCTCGACGCGCGCAAGGGACTCAAGATGTTCGAAAAAGTCGGCATTCCCATCATCGGCATCGTGGAAAACATGAGTACCCATATCTGCTCCAAGTGCGGCCACGAAGAGCATATTTTTGGCACGGGCGGCGGTGAGAAGATGTGCAAGGATTACAACGTGGAATTCCTCGGCTCGCTTCCGCTCGACATTAACATTCGTGAGCAAGCGGATTCAGGCAAGCCGACCGTGGTAACCGACCCGGACGGGCGCGTGAGCCAGATTTACCTCAGCATTGCCCGAAAAGTGGCGCTCAAAATCGCCGAGCAGGCGCAGGATAGAACCGCGTTGTTCCCCAAGATAGTCATTCAGAATACCTAACAACTTTTCCCGCCATGTCCATCAAATCCGACAAATGGATCCGCCGCATGGCGGAAGAGCGGGGCATGATCGAGCCGTTTGAACCCAATCAAGTTAAAGAGGTAAACGGCCACCGCGTAATATCATTCGGCACGTCGAGCTACGGCTACGATATCCGTTGCTCAGACGAATTTAAGCTCTTCACAAACATCAATACCACCATTGTGGACCCCAAGAATTTCGACTCGAATTCGTTCGTGGATGTCAAAGGCGACATCTGCGTCATCCCGCCCAATTCGTTTGCTCTCGCCCGCACAGTCGAATATTTCCGCATCCCGCGCAATATCCTCACTCTCTGCCTCGGCAAATCCACCTATGCGCGCTGCGGAATCATCGTCAACGTGACGCCTTTAGAGCCGGAGTGGGAAGGGTTCGTAACGCTGGAATTTTCCAACACCACGCCGCTGCCGGCGAAAATTTACGCCAATGAGGGCGTGGCGCAGGTCGTATTCTTTGAATCCGACGAAGTTTGCGCGACTTCGTACAAGGATCGCGGCGGCAAATACCAAGGACAGCGCGGCGTGACCTTGCCTAAAATTTAAGCAGCCCTGTCCATTGTTCCGGCAGATAACGGAAATTCGCCTTGTTTAGGTGGGAAATCGCGGTGATTCAGTAACTTAAAATTTTTCTTGATATTTTCTACTATACTACCTACTATTCGTAGTGGTTTCACCCGAAAAATTGTCTTGCATCCCCCGGTCACGGGGGTATAATTCGCAACATTTTCCATTACATGGCACTGGGCTCAAGAGGAGGTCATCATGACAAGCGCAAGGAAATACTTCAGCGTGGTTTTTGACGGTCTTGTTAACGTACATATTCCTGTTACGTAGCGCCTCGCCTGGAGGAGATTTCAATGCAAATGCGCACTGCCGTACGACGAAGGTTCAAACACGAAGAAATCTTCGATACTCACCCGGAAATCAGCCTGGACTTCGAACATGTCCGGCACGCCCTGGAAAAGGGTTACAGCAAGCCATTCCTGCTGGTTGATTCCAACATTGTCCGCCACAAAATCCGCCGTTTCAAAGCTGCCCTGCCGCGCGTGCATCCGCACTACGCGGTGAAAGCCAATCCTCATCCGCAAGTGCTGAGTACCCTCATCGAGGAGGGCGCGGGCTTTGAAATCGCTTCCGTTGCTGAGTTTGATCTCCTGTTCAGCCTGGGAGTGAAAGCGCAGGAAATCTATTACAGCAATCCGATAAAGTCGCGCGAGTCTGTGCAGTACGCAGCAGCCAAAGGGGTGGAGTGGTTCGTGCTGGACAGCGTTGAAGAGCTGCGCAAAATCGTGAACGTCAAACCCAATTCCAAGCTGTATTTGCGGATTGACACCCCGAACATCGGCAGCGACTGGCCGCTTTCAGGAAAATTCGGCGCCTACCCCGCTGAGGTGCGCGAAATTATCAAGACCGCGGTGGAACTGAAAGCCGACCTTGCTGGAGTGACTTTCCACGTCGGCTCACAGTGCCGTAACCCGCAAAACTGGCGGGTCGCCATCGAGAGCGCGCTCAAAATATTCCAGCAGATGCGTG
>DATMDB010000024.1:0-2172 GCA_035558075.1 Burkholderiales bacterium | reverse complement strand
GCCTTTACGCTTTCAACTTTGCGCTCCGGATCCGCTCTCGCATCAACCGAGAGCGGATTGTTGCGGGTAATCATGGTCAAGCCGTAGCGGCCTGAGCCGCGATGGGAATTGCTTTCTGCGCGGCAAACGGGGCCGGCAGAGCGCCTGAAAGATCGAGCTGGCGGTCACGGCTGACACATAATTCGGCGACCTCCATGGTCCAGCTGTCCAGCTTGGCGAACAGCGGGCTCAACTCTTTTTCTGTCCACTCCTCGGAATCGCGTGCGAACGCAGCACCAAACTCCGCCAGTTGCTCGCCCAGCTCGGGCTGGTCCGACAACAGGCCAACGAGTTCGGCGCCGAGATCGGCAAGGCTCTCCTGCTTGTTGTTGCCGCCCAGCAGGTGCACTACACCCTGCCCAATCAAGCGGGCAATCGCTTCAGCGCATTTCACCGCTTCGCCGTACTTGCGCTGAAACACCAGCGCATTGCGGTAGCCACGCTCATGCGCTGCTTCAAAGAAGTTCGAACCGACCAGCATCTGCGTAGCGCCGGCGCATTCTCCGCCACCGAGTTGCAGCACCTTGAAGTCCTGATTATCGCCAAGGTCGCGCAGCACCGAGCCGACTTCAGATTCAGGCACCTGCACCAAATCGGCAAGCAGCTCGTTGAAATACCCAACCCCGCGGCGCCGCGCCCAGAAGAAAAAACTCTCATCGGGCAGATGGTCCTTGTCGAAAGCCAGGCGCACCCGCTGCACCGCGCTTTCGATGCGCGCCGCGGGCACGGAAGGACCTTTGAATGCGAGGCCACCACCCGCCAGTCCGTCGCCACCGAAATAGGTCTGGTAATGCGGAATTAATTTCCCATGCATGCGCTTGCCTTCGCCGTAAATGCCGATATCGCCCATTTCAGGCTGGGCGCAGCCGTTGTGGCAGCCGGAAACACGAATGCGCAAATCGCCGCCGACAGCGTTCCTGAGCTTGGGGCCAAGCAGCGTGGACGAAGTGATGCCGAGGCGGCAGGTGGAAGTGCCGGGGCAGGCCACCACGTTGTCGCCGGCTTCCGGCTCGCGCAGCCCCAGCGCGGCGATCGCCTTGCGCAGCGAGTCGAGTTTCGCTTCCGGCACATTTATCACGATCAGGTTCTGATCCTGGGTGGTGCGGATTTCATCCAAACCATGCTCCTGCAGCGCCTTGGCCAGACCGCGCAACTGCTTTGCGTTCAGGTTCCCTATAGGCGCGCTGATGGGCAGCACGAAAAGCCCGGGTTGTTTTTGCGGTACCACATGGCGCGGCGCGCCCTGCCCACAGATTTCGCCCTCGCCGCCGGTTTTCCATTCCCCTTTCGGATAAGGCTGGTTGGCGAGTGCTTGTTTAATCCGTGCGAGCTCCTCGCGGTATTTTTCGATGAAGCCTTCGGGCCCGAAACGGTCCACCAGGAACTTGATGCGCGATTTGGCGCGTTTAGTGCGGTCGGAATACTTGTTATGCATAGTAACGATGGCCTCCATCGTGTGCAGCAGGTCTTTTTCCTCAATGAATTCTTCCACCACGATGGCTTCGTGCGGCTTGTGCCCGAGTCCGCCCCCCGCCAGCACCTTGAAGCCGAAGCGGTCGCCTTTTTTTACCGCGACGATGCCCATGCAATGCAGCATGCCTTGTGCGCAATCGGCCTCGCAGCCGGAGAAGCTGATTTTGAATTTGCGCGGCAGTTGCTGATTGAGCGGATTGCGCAGGAAATGCTGCACGGCGCCGTCCAGATGTTTGGTCACATCGGTATGCTCGCGCGGGCAGATTCCGGCCATCGGGCAGGCGGTGACATTGCGTATGGTGTTGCCGCAGGCCTCGCGCGTGGTGAGCCCCGCACCGGCCAAATGACGCAGTACCGCAGGCGTGTGCTGCAACGGCATGTAGTGCATCTGGATATCTTGGCGCGTGGTGATGTGCACCACATCGTGCTGGGAATATTTTTCCAGCATGTCGGCGATGGCGTTCAACTGAGGGGAACGCAGGCGGCCGCCGGGAATCTTGATGCGCACCATGTTGACGCCTTCCTGGCGCTGGCCGTACACGCCCATCTGCAGGCGTGTCGCGGTGAAACGGTCGGCATCAATTTGCAGCCCCAGGAAACTCTCGACTGCGTGCTCGTAGCTTTCAATTTCCTCAAGATTTGCCAGATTATTAAATTGGC
>DATMDB010000023.1:0-5534 GCA_035558075.1 Burkholderiales bacterium | reverse complement strand
ACTCGCTATGGTTCGTTGGCGTTGAATGACTGGTTGGTCTTGGTGTAGCCGGGGATGTCCTGTCTTAAAACCGTGAGAGGATTTGAGCCGAGCTTCGACAGACCGTTCAATTCAAGCTGGAGAAACACGCCGGTGGTCGCCGTTTGCGTGGCGGTGGTGAGGCGATGCGCTACCAGGCGCAACGTCCAGCAGCAGCTATTATATTCAAATCCGAGCAGTCCCTCCAAAGTCGTTCTGTCGCGAAGCGAATAAGTGAAGCGCCCCACTCCATACCATCCGCCCTTGATGGGCCATTGCGCGCTGACGTCCGTCTGCTCGATGGAATCGCGGATGAAACGGTAGCTCAGGTTCAGCACTTTCCCCGGCTCAGGCTGGTAGCGCGTGCCAACACTGAATTTTTGGCCGGTGCTGGAGGACGGGTGATATTCCAGGCTGGCTTCCGCCAGCAACCCGGGAGTTATCCTGCTGCTGAGGGAGGCGAGAATATCCGAATTGGTGTCGACACTGGGCGTGGTGCTCACGCCGGCGGTGAGTGAATTCGGCACCGTGCTGTCCAGAGAAACCCGCTGCTGGCTGAATAGCAAGCGCTGGGCGAGATTGAAACGCAGCCGCTCATCGCCGTTGTCGGAGAGCAGTCGCGACGTAATGCCCACCGTCAACTCGTTCGCATTGTTGACGCGGTCGCCGCCGCTGAATTCGTTTTCGGAGAAAATTTCCGCGTAGTTGACGTCCGCGAGTGCGCTGTCGAAGACAGGAATCTGGCTCTGGTTGCGGAACGGGATGTTGAGATAGTACAGCTTGGGTTCCAGGGTTTGCGTGAAGTTTTGGCCGAAAACGGAAGCGGCGCGATCGAAAATCAAGCCGGTCTCGATGCTGGAAATCGGCAATATCCGGTCAGTGTCCGGCGCAGCGGTGGTGTTCTGGTTGAACGAATAGTGAGTGAAGTGGGCGCCGATCTTCGGCGTGAAGTAGGCGTAAGAAGTCTGCAACGGATAGCTGATGCTGGGATAGGTTATGAAACGCTGTCCGTCGACCAGCGAAGGATGGTCGAAATTGGTGTATTGGCTGGTCAGCGACAGATCAAGACCGCCGACATTCTGACGTGCCGCGTTGAATACGAGCTGCGGCAGGAGCTGGTAGGGCGGTGTAATCGGCGCCAGCGGATCCTGCAACGTTTGATAGCCCAACGCGTGCAGCGTCGCATTCCACCACGGCTGGCCATAACTCAGGATGGCTTCGCGCGGCAGGGTGGTCTGCGAGGTGAAGGCGATGCGCGTGGAGAGATCCCTGAAGTAGCTGTCGTCGGACACCCTCTGGAAATTCACTGAGCCGCTCAGGCCGTTCCCGAAGTTTTGCGAGTGCTGGAACAGCAGCGCGGAGCGGGTATCGTCGTTTTTAAGCTGGTCGTCGGGAAGCAAATCCACCCGCGCCAGGCCGGAGTAAGTCGGCTCGAGATAACGGAATTCGGAATTGAACTGCGTCCCGCGCTTTGACATCACGCGCGGCGATAAAGTGGCGTCATAATTCGGCGCGATATTCCAGTAATAAGGAAGCGTGAATTCGAAACCGTTGTTGCTGGTATTGCCTATGGTGGGCGGGAGAAATCCCGATTTGCGTATGTTGGCTATGGGGAAATTGATCCAGGGGGTGTAAAGGATCGGCACGCCCTTGAACATGATGCTCGCATCTCTTGCCGTGCCGATATTGCTCCCCTGATCGATTTTCAGATCGCGAGTGCGCAAGTACCAGTCGTCGTTGCCCACCGGGCAGGTGGTGTAATTCGCCTGCTCCAAGCGGAATTGTTGTGGACCTTCAAAAAACAATTTTTCGGCGTTGCCGCGCCCGTGGGTCTGCTGTAATTGGAATTGCGGGGTATCGAAGAAACCCGTTTCGCGCTCGACATTCAGCCTGAGCTTCGGGCCCTGCGCCGAGTCGCCGCGCTGCTCGAGACGCACATTCCCTTCGGCCTCGATCTCGTCTTCGGGCATAAAATAGGTCAACCGGTCGGCGAATATGGCTTGCCCGCGCTTGCGCAAAACCGCCGAGCCTTGCGCCGTAATTTTCTCTTCATCCTGCCTCTCGATGCTCTCGGCTTCTATGAAAATCGGCAGGGCTTCCTGCTTTCCGGATGACGGGCTTAAGCTCAACACCATTTTCAGTTTGAGAGCATCTTCACCTGCAAGCGAGGCATTGGAAAAAAGATAAAGCAGAGAAAAAGCGATGGGCTTGAGACGGAATTTGCGCATCATGCATTGATGGACCGGGGTGTGTCTTGTATTTTAAGTGTTAAAATCGCACAAATTCGCCATTATGGCAATTCAGGGGCGCTATTGAAACGTTTTGCTTTGCTGAAGAACTGGATTGGCTCGCAGTTTCCCGGCAGTTCCTTCACGCTGGAAGCGGCGTCTGAAGACGCCAGTTTCCGCCGCTATTTCCGGGTGAAGTTTGCAGATGATTCGCTGATTGCGATGGATGCTCCGCCGTCGCATGAGGACTGCCGGCCGTTCATCAAGGTGTCGGAATTGTTTTATGCGGCGGGGGTGCATGTGCCGCGGGTACTGGCCACGAATTTAGAGCAAGGTTTCTTATTGCTCGATGACCTCGGAACCACCACTTATTTGCAGGCATTGCAGGACAGCAACGCAGACCGCTTGTACCTGGATGCGATTGAGTCGTTGATCAGGATCCAATTGGCAAGCCGCGCGTCCGTTTTACCGGATTACGATGAACTCCTGCTGCAGCGCGAAATGCGCCTGTTTCCCGATTGGTACGTGGCCAAGCACTTGCGGCTCGCCTTGAGCCCGGTCCAGACGGATGTGTTGAACTCCGTGTTCAAGCGGATATTGCAGGACAATCTGGCCCAGCCGCGTGTATATGTGCACCGCGACTATCACTCGCGCAATCTGATGTTAAGCGACCCCAGCCCTGGAATCCTGGATTTTCAGGACGCGGTGTACGGCCCGATTACTTATGATGCGGTTTCACTATTCAAGGACGCTTATATCTTTTGGGATGAAGAGCGCGTTCTCGATTGGGTAGTGCGATACTGGGAGCGCGCCAAAAAAGCCGGCCTGCCGGCGCAAGCCGATTTTGCGCAATTCTACCGCGATTTCGAGTGGATGGGAGTGCAAAGGCATCTGAAGGTGCTGGGCGTCTTCGCCCGCCTGTATTACCGTGACGGCAAAGATGCTTACCTCAAGGATTTGCCGCTGGTGATGCAATACCTGCGCGCTGCCTGCGAGCGCTACTCCGAACTTTCGCCATTGCTGAAGCTCCTGGATGAGTTGGAAGGGCGCGCAGTGCAGGTGGGTTACAGCTTTTGAGATCGCGAAAGTGAAAGCGATGATTCTTGCCGCCGGCCGCGGCGAGCGCATGCGCCCATTCAGCGACGCCCTGCCCAAGGCCTTGCTGCCCGTCGGCGGCAAACAGCTCATCGTGTGGATTCTGGAAAATCTTGCGGCGGCTGGGTTCAATGAAGTCGTCATTAACCACGCGCATCTGGGAAGCTTAATCGAATCTGCACTGAGAGATGGCACGCGCTTCGGGGTGCACCTTGCATATTCTCCGGAAACGCAAGCGCTGGAGACCGCGGGTGGGATCGCTAACGCGCTGCCCTTGCTGGGAGACGAGCCGTTCCTGGTGGTCAACGCGGATATTTTTTGCGATCTCGATTTTAAATTACTGCGGCTTAAATTGCCCAGCATGGCCGAAACCGGGTATCTTGCCCACTTGGTGCTGGTGGATAATCCCGGGCATCACCCTCAAGGCGATTTTGGTCTCACGCATGACAAAGTGATACTGACAGTTCAACAAAAGTTTACTTACAGCGGCATCGGGCTTTATCATCCCACATTTTTTGTCAATGTCGCGCGCGGCGCCAAAGCCAAGCTTGCGCCTCTGTTGCACGCCCAAATTGAAGCCGGCAAAGTCAGCGGAGAGCGTTACCGCGGCCTGTGGATGGATGTCGGCACCCTCGAGCGCCTTCACGAACTCGAGGCCCTGCTGCAGGCCAAGCGCACGCGGTAAGCGGGTCTTCGGATTATAATCTGTCAGCACCAACACATTTCCCGCTAATGAGCGATTACTCGATTTACGCGAAGCGCCGCGCCAAGCTGATTGAGCGAATGCAGTCCGGGGTGGCGGTCATCCCCACCGCAGCCGAGCGCGTGCGCAACCGCGATGCGCATTATCCCTACCGCTTCGACAGCTATTTTTATTACTTGAGCGGTTTTACCGAGCCCGGAGCGGCGCTGGTGCTGTTGGCGGGTAAGAAGCCCAGATCCATCCTGTTTTGCCGCGATAAGGATCCTGAGCGCGAAGTCTGGGACGGTTACCGTTACGGTCCCGGGCAGGCGCGCGAGCGCTTCGGCTTTGACGAGAGCCATTCGCTTACCAAGCTTGATGAACTTTTGCCCAATCTGCTGGCGGACCAGCCGGTGCTGCATTATGCGATGGGGACGGACGAAAAATGGGACGCGCGCATCGTCAGTTGGCTGAACAGTGTGCGCAGCCAGACGCGCAGCGGCGTCACCGCGCCTGCCGAAATTAAGGACGTGCGGCGGATCCTGGATGAAATGCGCGTCATCAAGGGCAATCACGAACTAGCGCTGATGCGCCGCGCCGCGCAGATTTCCACCGGCGCGCACTGCCGGGCGATGCGCGCAACCCGCCCGGGCAAAAAGGAATTCGAGATCGAAGCGGAGCTGATACACGAGTTTCGCCGCCATGGCGCGCAAGCGCCGGCCTATACGCCTATCGTCGCCGGCGGAGCCAATGCCTGCGTGTTGCATTATGTGGAAAACAGCGCGACGCTCAGGGATGGCGATTTATTGCTGATAGACGCCGGCTGCGAGCTCGACGGTTATGCTTCAGACATCACCCGCACTTTTCCGGTAAACGGCCGGTTCAGCGGCCCGCAAAAAGATATTTATCAGATGGTGCTTGCAGCACAGGCCGCGGCCATAGCTGCAGTGAAACCCGGCAATGGCTGGGACCGGCCCCACGGCGCGGCGCTTAGGGTACTGGCACAGGGGATGATTGATTTGGGTCTGTGCAAAGGCAGCTTGGAAAAAGTGCTGGAGGCGGAAGATTACAAGCGCTTTTACATGCACCGCACCGGTCACTGGCTGGGACTGGACGTGCACGACGCGGGGGACTACAAACGCGACGGGAAATGGCGCAGACTCAAACCGGGAATGGTGTTGACGGTTGAGCCGGGATGCTACGTGCGCCCGGCAAAAGACATAGCGCAGAAATTCTGGAACATCGGCGTGCGCATTGAAGACGATGTGCTGGTCACCGCCAAGGGCCGGGAGGTGCTGACCAGCGCCGCACCCAAGAAAATCGAAGACATCGAGAAGCTGATGCAAGCCGATGCTGCCTGAGTCTGCCGATATCCTGATCGTCGGCGCCGGCCCCGCCGGCTTGGCCTGCGCCCTGCATCTCGCCAACCTCATCAAGAAGCACAATGAATCCGCCGGTGCCTCCGGCGGCCCTGCGCTTTCCGCCGAAAATATTTACGTCCTCGAAAAAGG
>DATMDB010000022.1:0-2618 GCA_035558075.1 Burkholderiales bacterium | reverse complement strand
ACGGCCGCGCCATGCGTTTCCTGAGCGAGGTGGATTCGAGCTCGGTGATGGTCAATGCCTCGACCCGCTTTGCAGACGGTTTCGAATACGGGTTGGGCGCGGAAATCGGCATTTCCACCGACAAAATCCACGCACGCGGCCCGGTGGGCCTCGAAGGACTCACTTCGCAGAAGTTCATAGTCTTCGGCGACGGACAAATCCGGCAATAAGCTTCAACGCACAACACGAAAAACAAATAGACAGGACTAACAGGATTTACATGATTTATCCTGTTAATCCATTGAACTCTTGTAAATCCTGTCCATTGTTTTAGATTTTCTCTTTGCCTATGTGATTAATCTAGGCTTCTATGAACAAGCTTATTGAAGTCAAAGTCCCTGACATCGGTGATTTCAAAGATGTTCCGGTAATCGAAATCCTGGTGAAATCCGGAGACACCGTCGCCAAGGAGGATCCGCTGATCACGCTGGAATCGGACAAGGCGACCATGGAAATTCCTGCCCCGCAGGCGGGAGTGGTGAAAGAGCTCAAGACCAAAATCGGCGACAGGGTGTCGCAAGGTTCATTGATTCTCACGCTGCACACCGCGGCTTCCGCGCCCGCTGAATTCCCCAAATCAGTTCAGGCCGCACCCACTGTTGCGACAGCCAAACCCACTGTCGATATTCAAGCTGAAGTCGTGGTGCTGGGCGCCGGCCCGGGCGGTTATACCGCGGCGTTCCGCGCTGCCGATCTCGGCAAGCAAGTGGTGCTGATCGAACGCTATCCCAATCTGGGCGGGGTTTGTCTCAATGTTGGCTGCATTCCCTCTAAGGCGCTGTTGCATGTCGCCAAAGTCATGAGCGATGCGGTGGAAATGAGGGACTGCGGCGTGACTTTCGGCGCGCCTAAAATCGAATCGGAAAAACTACGCACCTGGAAAAACAACGTCGTCGGACGGCTCACCAAGGGTCTTGCGGGACTCGCCAAACAGCGCAAGGTGCAGGTGGTTCAGGGAGTTGCGCAATTTGCTTCGCCGCACACGCTGCGGGTCGAAGGCAAGGAAGGCGCGAAAACAGTGTCGTTCGACTACTGCATCATCGCTGCGGGATCGCAAGCGGCGAAGATTCCAGGCTTACCCGACGACCCGCGCCTCATGGATTCAACCAGCGCGCTGGAAATCCAGAGCATTCCAAAAAACTTGTTAGTCATTGGCGGCGGCATCATCGGCCTGGAGATGGCCTGCGTCTACGATGCACTGGGTTCGAAAATCACCGTAGTGGAATTGCTCGACAGCTTGATGCCGGGGGTGGATCGCGATTTGGTGAAACCTCTGCAAAAGCGCATCGAAAAACGCTACGCTGGAATTCACCTCAAGACCAGGGCGAGCCGTATTGAAGCGCTCAAGGAAGGTCTGAAAGTTCTGTTTGAAGGCGAGAATGCGCCTGCGCCCCAGCTATTCGATCGTGTGCTGGTGGCGGTCGGCCGCCGCCCGAATGGCAAGTCCATCGCTGCCGACCGGGCAGGAGTCAACGTCACTGAACGCGGCATTATTACGGTGGACAAGCAAATGCGCACCAACGTGTCGCATATTTTCGCGATTGGCGACATCGTCGGCGAGCCGATGCTTGCTCACAAAGCGAGCCATGAAGGCAAGGTTGCAGCCGAAGTCATTGCCGGGCACAAAGCAGCGTTCGATGCGCGCACCATTCCTTCGGTTGCTTACACCGACCCTGAAGTGGCGTGGATGGGCCTAACCGAAATACAAGCCAAGGAGCAAGGCATCGAATTTGAAAAGGCGATATTTCCCTGGGCGGCGAGCGGACGCGCGCTGGCCCAGGGGCGCGACGAAGGCATGACCAAGCTGCTTTTCGACAAAAATACCAAGAGGCTCCTCGGCGCGGGCATAGTTGGTCCGAACGCCGGTGAGCTGATTTCCGAAACTGTGCTGGCGCTGGAAATGGGGGCTGATGCGCAAGATATCGGACTCACCATCCATCCCCATCCCACGCTGTCGGAGACCGTGTTTTTCGCAGCCGAAATAGCCGAAGGTACCGTCACCGATCTTTACATTCCGAAAAAGTAGCGCCTCATGGCTGAGCGGGGGACGGTTGCAGCAGGTTCGCAAACTGCATTAGTTCGTTCTCCTGCAGATCGGATACCGCCCAAAATACCATTCCCGAATTCTTCCAGCGAATCAGGTTATACCCCTGCTTGGTTTGCGTCCGCACCAAGCTTTTCTCGTACAACTCTTCAGGCCAGATGAAAAGATTGATAAAATGCTTACGGTGCCCGTATACCAACGCCGCCACAGGTCTGTTGTTGATGTAATCAAGCCGACCGCCAACGAGGGGAAAACTCTGCGTGGTTAAATCGAGAACCTCCGGCGAAAAATCCAGCTTGCCGTTGAACCAGGGCTTCACCGTGTGCTGGTCGGAGGAAGCGACATCGGCCAGATGATTCGCCATCAGCGAACGCACATGGCCTGAGATGATTTCTTCGGTAAGGCGCTCGTCTTCGGTAGCCGCGTTAAAATGCAGCGCCACGCCCCAGGTAATTACCACTGCAAAAGCCATTGAAGCGGCAAAGCCCAGCCAGTTTAAGTTCGGCTGTCCGAAAACAATCGGCTTTTTGCCGTG
>DATMDB010000021.1:0-2741 GCA_035558075.1 Burkholderiales bacterium | reverse complement strand
TGCGCTGAAACAGCAGGGGCAATTGCGCAAGCGGTTTTGCCGCGTATTTCTCGGCAAGCTTGAGCATCGCGTCCTGGACGATATCCAGCGCAGAATCTTCATCCCGCACCGCGAACAGCGCCTGCTTATACGCGCGGCGTTCCACTCCGGCCAGAAAATTGGAGAGTTCCTGATAGGTAGCCAGTTAAGTCAACCTCGTGGGCTCAAGTGATGGTAACGATGCAGTTCATGTGGCGCAAGCCATGGTCAGCTTCCACTTGACCAAAAATCAGCGAAACGGTAGTGTTAAAGATTCCTCAACTTATTTAGCAGTTTAACGCGATGGAGCGATTTAAAGCGGTGGAACTGACGGGCGCAGAGATTGTAGTGCGTTGCCTGCAGGAAGAAAAGGTCGAGCATATATTCGGCTACCCCGGTGGCGCGGTGCTGTTTATTTATGACGAACTCTTCAAGCAGGACAAGGTCAAGCACATTCTGGTCCGGCATGAGCAGGGCGCTGCGCATGCCGCCGACGGCTATTCGCGTTCCTCCAATAAAGTGGGGGTGTGCCTTGTCACGTCCGGTCCGGGCGTGACCAATGCGGTGACGGGCATTGCCACCGCGTACATGGATTCGATTCCCTTGGTCATTATTACCGGTCAGGTGCCAACCCACGCCATAGGCCTGGATGCATTCCAGGAATGCGACACGGTGGGCATCACGCGTCCCTGCGTCAAGCACAATTTCCTGGTGAAGGACGTGAAGGATCTCGCCATCACCATCAAGAAGGCATTTTACCTTGCCAGTACCGGCCGTCCGGGGCCGGTGCTGGTGGATATTCCCAAAGACGTCACGCAACAGAAAACCGAGTTTATCTATCCGGAAACCATCAGTATGCGCTCCTACAACCCGGTGACTAAAGGGCATTCGGGACAAATCAAGAAAGCGGTGCAGCTTTTGATGGAAGCCAGGCGCCCGATGATTTACACCGGTGGGGGTGTGATACTCAACGCGGCTTCGGACGAATTGGCCCGTCTGGTGCGCTTGCTCGGCTTCCCCTGCACCAACACGCTGATGGGCCTGGGCGGATATCCGGCAACCGATCCGCTGTTCGTCGGAATGCTCGGCATGCACGGCACTTATGAAGCCAACATGGCGATGCAGCACTGCGATGTGTTGCTCGCCATCGGCGCGCGCTTTGATGACCGGGTGATCGGCAATCCCAAGCATTTTTACGACCCGAACCGCAAAATCATCCACATTGATATCGATCCGTCCTCGATTTCCAAGCGCGTCAAGGTGGACGTGCCCATCGTCGGCAACGTCAAGGACGTGCTTGAGGAAATGATCAAGCTTTTCGAATCTTCCAAGGAAAAGCCCGATGCCGCGGCGCTCAAGCCCTGGTGGACGCAAATCCAGGCTTGGAGGTCCAAGGACTGCCTCAAGTACGACCGCGCCAGCCCGATCATCAAACCGCAGCTCGTGCTGGAGAAGCTCTACGAGGTCACCAAGGGCAATGCTTTTGTCACCTCGGACGTCGGCCAGCACCAGATGTGGGCGGCGCAGTTTTACAAGTTCAACAAGCCGCGGCGCTGGATCAATTCCGGCGGGCTGGGCACCATGGGCTTCGGTTTGCCTGCGGCGATGGGCGTGCAGTTCGCCAACCCGGGCGCAACCGTGGCGTGCGTGACCGGCGAAGCAAGCATCCAGATGTGCATTCAGGAGCTTTCCACCTGCAAGCAGTACAGGTTGCCGATCAAAATCGTGAACGTCAACAACCGCTACATGGGCATGGTGCGGCAGTGGCAACAGTTCTTCCATGGCAACCGCTACGCCGAATCCTATATGGACGCGCTTCCCGATTTCGTGAAGCTCGCCGAAAGCTATGGCCATGTCGGCATGAAAATCGAGAAACCCGCCGACGTCGAGCCGGCGCTCAAAGAAGCGTTTGCCCGGAAGGACGATCTGGTATTCATGGATTTCATCACCGATCAAAACGAAAACGTGTATCCGATGGTGCCCGGCGGCAAGGGTATTTCCGAGATGATTCTGGCAGAAGATCTTTGATGAACGGTGTCTTTTGTGCCAATACGGCGTTGCTCGGCTTTTCGCGATGCTCACATACTTCTTATGGAACCTCTGATTAAGTCCCGCGTGGCCGCGACGGCGGCTTTCCGGGATGGAATGCGCGAAGCGAGGTGCAGCCAATGGCCACTCCCCTTGGCAAGCCGAGCGACAAAGCAGACCGCCCGGAAAGCCGCCCCGGACTCGGACTCGCGCAGCGTAGAGCGGGAAGGGGCGCAAGCTGCTGCAAGAAACACTGTAAAACGGGGCGCTCATGCTGCCGCTCCCGCACCCCAAGCTTCGCTGACCGTGTCGCGGCAGCCGTCCCATCCGGGTTGCGGTAAAATGCGGCGTCTGCGTCGTTGCGCTCCTCGGCTTCGTAGTCCAAGCTACGACCTTCGTCGCGCGCCTTGCATCCAACCGCATTTTGCCAGCAACGCGGTTCACGAAGGACTTAATCAGAGGCCTTCGCTCGCTCAAAGCCTCGCGCCCTGTCTTGACCCAAAATACTTGTTCATCAGCGGCAACTTGAAAAACTTATAACTAAACCCATGCGACATATTCTTTCTCTGCTTTTGGAAAACGAGGCCGGCGCGCTGTCGCGCGTCTCCGGCCTGTTTTCGGCGCGCGGCTACAACATCGAGTCGCTTACAGTGGCGCCCACCGAAGACGCCACGCTATCGCGCATGACCATCGTC
>DATMDB010000020.1:0-5538 GCA_035558075.1 Burkholderiales bacterium | reverse complement strand
CATCGGAAGCCAGATAAATAATCAGCCCGGCGACTTCTTCCGGCTGGCCCAATCTTCCCACCGGAATTTGCGGCAGGATTTTTGTCTCCAAAATTTCCTTGGGGATTGCCATCACCATCTTGGTGCCGATGTAACCGGGTGAGATTGTGTTGACGGTGACGCCTTTCCTCGCCACTTCCAAGGCAAGCGCCTTGGTGAAGCCGTGCATCCCCGCTTTCGCCGCCGAGTAATTGGTCTGTCCAAACGCGCCTTTCTGGCCGTTCACCGAGGATACGTTGATGATGCGCCCCCAGCCGCGCTCGACCATGCCATCCACTACCGGCTTGGTCATGTTGAACACGCTGTCAAGGTTGGTTTTCATGACCGCATCCCAGTCCACCTTGGTCATTTTCTTGAACGTCATGTCGCGCGTGATGCCCGCATTGTTGACGAGGATGTCTATGGCCCCGACTTCTTTCCCCACTTTTGCCACCAGCCTGGCGCAGGAATCGTAGTCCGACACGTCAACCTCGGCGGCATAAAAATCATAGCCCAGTGATTTCATTTCAGCCTTCCACCGGTCAGCCCTGGTGTTATTGGGCGAATAAGTGGTGGCCACCCGATAGCCCTGGTTGGCCATCTTGGTGCAGATGGATTCGCCCAGCCCGCCCATTCCGCCGGTAACTAAAGCCAGCCTTTTTTGCGCCATGTTTATCCCCTCGATAAAAAACGCGTTAATTCACAAAGTCCGGATTATCGTGTTTGCTGCTTGACATAGCTTTTTTCACCACGCTCTTTCACATACCGTCCCGGAGCCGCTTCGATCTCCGCGTATGTTTTGCCGCCGGGGCTGGCGGGCGCCGACACTTGCTTGGCGCTTTTTTGTTTCAGCCAGGCGCTCCAGTGCGGCCACCAGCTGCCGGGGCTGGACTGCGCGCTTGCCAGCCACTGATCCGGGTCTTCGCCGATTGCACCGCCGCTCCAGAAACTGCGCTTGCTTTTCCCGGGAGGATTGACCACGCCCGCGATGTGGCCGCTGGCAGTGAGCACGAATTCTATTTTCCCCTTGAGCAGGGGCAGATTGGCATAGCAGGATTTCCAGGGCACGATGTGGTCTTCCCTGGCTGCCAGCACATAGGTGGGCAGATTGATTTTTGCCAAATCAATCGGCACGCCGCACATGATCAATTTGCCGGGAGTTTTCAGGTTGTTTTCCAGATACATGTTCTTCACGTAGTACACGTACATCGGGCCGGGGAGGTTGGCGCTGTCGCAATTCCAGTAAAGCAGGTCAAAAGCCTCGGGAGTTTTGCCTTTGAGATAATTGTTGACGACGTAGAACCACACCAGCTCGTTGGCGCGCAGGCTGGCGAAGGTAAGCGCAAGATCGCGGCCGGGAACCAGGCCTCCCGTACCGATCTCCGCCTCGAGTTTTTGCACATAGGCTGAATCAACATAGACGCTGATTTCGCCGGTATCGGTGAAATCCAGCATGGTCGCGAGCAGCGTCAGGCTGGCAGCCGGGTTTTGCCGTTTAGCGCGCAACGCAGCCAGTGCGCAGGCGAGCAGGGTGCCTCCCACGCAAAAACCAAGCGCATTGAGTTTTTTGACGCCGGCAATGGCCAAGCTGACCTTGATTGCCTTAATCACACCCTGCTCGAGGTAATCGTCCCAGGTGAGGCTGCCGAGCCCTGGTGGAATATTACGCCACGAAACGATAAACACGTTGTTGCCTTGCTCAAGGGCGTAGCGTACGAAAGAATTTTCCGGCTGCAGGTCAAGCACATAATATTTATTGATGCAGGGCGGCACGATGAGCAAAGGGTATTCGCTTACCGTTTCAGCGAGCGGGCTGTATTGGATGACCTGAATCAGATCGTTTTCAAATACTACCGCGCCGCGAGTGACGGCGAGATTGCGGCCCACTTCAAACGCCGACTCGTCGGTCATCGAGATGCGGCCTTTTTCAAGATCCTCAATGAGATTCCTGAGGCCCTGATTAATGGTCTCGCCATTGCTGTCGGCCGCGAGCTTCAATACTTCAGGATTGGTCGCCGGAAAATTCGCGGGCGCCATGGCGTTGATATACTGGCGGGTAAAGAAGCGCAGTTTTTTCTTGGTCTCGTCATCGAGTTTGGCCGATTCGACCATTTCCATCAGCCACTGTGAAGTCAGCAAATAATATTGCTTGAGATAGTCGAAATAAGGGAGCTCCTTCCATTCCGCCGACTGAAAGCGGCGATCGTTTCGGTCAGGCTGCGCTACCGGTTGGCGTGCCTCTCCGGGCTTGCTTCCCAGCATGCTTATCCACAGGTCAAGCTGTTTCTGGTAATAACGGTTGTGGATGTCAATCCACTTTTCTGCATCTTGGGAAGCGGCGAGCTGTTGATAAATTCCCGCTGCATCCAGGTTGCGCCCGCTTGAAAGATTTTTCAGGATGTCCTGCAGCAGTTTCTGGTTGGCCTCGTTGAATAACGGGTACGGCTGCGGTTGGAAACTCATGCTGAGGGAACCTTATGCAAGATGGCCGGTAATGCCTTGCGCGAGCCAGATCGAGCCGATACCCAGCGTGATGAGTAAAACCTGCTGCAGCGTGGCACGCAGTTCCGGGCGTCTGTGCAGGCCGGGGATCAGGTCGGCAACCGCGACGTAAAGCACGCTGGCCACCGCGAGGCCGAGGATCGGTGGCACTATTTGCTGCATGGTATGCAAAGTGGAATAAGCCAGCACACCGCCCAGCAGCGTGGCGGTTGTGGACAGTAGATTGAACGCCAGCGCAAGACTTGCGCAGATTATCCAGGCCAGGACGGACATTTGTGGAAAAAGGAAATTAAATTTTGATTATACCTGCAGAGCGCTAAACTCATGCGTTTTTCGCGTCCAGCCAGATCAGCGATGCGATGCGTCCGGTGTTGCCGTCGCGGCGGTGGGAAAAAAACCTTGCGGCCTCAGTGTAAGTGCAAAAATTGCCGCCGTAGATTTTTTTCACGCCCAGCATGGTTAGACGCTGCCTTGCCAGTAAGTAGAGATCGCCAAGCCATTTTCCAGGCGCACGTGCGGAAAAAGCCTGTTGCGCGCCGGCGTCGCTGCGAATGAAGGCCTGGCGCACGTCTTCGCCCACTTCATAGGCTTTCCGGCTTATCGCCGGGCCCAGGTACGCAAGCAGTATGCCTGGAGCGGTCCGCATTGCGCTTACGGTTTGTTCGATCACTCCTGCAGCAAGCCCACGCCAGCCGCAATGCGCGGCCGCAACCACCGACCCGTTTTCGTCGCATAACAAAAGCGGAAGGCAATCGGCGCTGAGTATCGCGCATGGGATGTTTGCCTTGCGCGCAAAACTGGCATCGGCTTCCTGCGGAGCAAGCAGGGTATCGGCGTTTGCGACCTGGCTCCCGTGCACTTGCTTCAGCCATTTCGGTTCGGTTGGAAGGTACTTACACAGAAGCTCGCGGTTTTGGCGCACCGCCGAATCCTCGTCTTCCACACGGTCGCCCAGGTTAAAGCCGGCGTAGCGGCCCTGGCTGAATCCGCCCGAGCGGGTGGTGATCAACGCCTTGACGCGGTGTGGCGCAGGCCACTCGGGAATGATCCAGTCAAGCGGAGCGTTCAACGCTGCTCCTTGCCGGCGGATTCGGCTCTCAGTGCGTTCAATAATTGCCGAAGATCTTGCGGTATTTCCGCATGCCAATGCATGATCTTTTGCGTTTGCGGGTGAAGCAACGAAAGTCGGAACGCGTGCAGCGCCTGGCGCGGAAAAACGGGAGCTTTATTTGTTCCGGAATATACCGGATCGCCAACCAGCGGGTGGCCGATGGATTGCATATGCACGCGAATTTGATGGGTGCGCCCGGTTTCCAACCGGCAGCACAATAAAGTGCAGGCGGCAAAGCGTTCTAACACCTGATAATGGGTCACGGCCTCCTTGCCGCGCGCCACTACCGCCATTTTGGTGCGCTTTACCGGGTGGCGGCCGATGGGCGCTTCCACTTTGCCATCGCTCCTGAGCCTGCCGTGCACCAATGCGAGGTATTCACGTTTGACAGTGTGCGCCTGAAGCTGCCGCACCAGGTTAGTTTGAGCCGCGAGCGTTTTCGCCACGGCTAGCAGGCCGCTGGTCTCCTTGTCCAGCCGGTGCACGATGCCGGCGCGCGGAATATTCGCAAGTTGCGGCGCATGTGCAAGCAGTGCGTTCAACAGGGTTCCGCGCCAATTGCCGCTGCCCGGGTGCACCACCATGCCGCGCGGTTTGTTGATGACCAGGAGAGTGGAATCCTCATAAACGATATCCAGTGGAATTTCTTCCGGCATATGCGCCAGAACTTCGGCCGAAGGCTGCGCCGCGACGCGGATTTTTTCGCCGCCCCCCACTTTTTGCCTGGTCACCGCAGGCAGGCCGTCTTGCCAGACCTGGCGGGCGCGAATCCAGTTTTGCAACCGGCTGCGAGAGAATTCCGGCAACAAACGCTGCAGCGCCTGATCCAGGCGCAAGCCCGCGTATTGCTGCGGGATCACCAGCTCGATGTGCTGCGTTGAGTTATAATCTGCATGCGGTAAGGGGACAGGGGTAAGGGGTAAAGGGTTAGGTCCCTTGACCACGGACTGAACACTGATTTTTTTCCTCACTCCTTGCTCCCCACTCTTCACGCAATGGATATGAAACATAGTTTAGCTTTAATTCTAGTCTTGTTGCTAAGCGGCTGCTCCTGGTTCGAAAAGAAGGAGGAGCCCAACCTCTCGGCAAGCAAGCTCTTTTCCGATGCCATGGGGGATATGGATGACAAGAATTATGAACAGGCGATCAAGAAATTTGAAACCCTGGAAGCGCGCTATCCCTATGGCAGGTACGCGGAACAGGCGCAACTTGAAGTGGCTTATGCCTATTACAAGCAGGAGGATGTGGCTTCCACGACGGCCGCATGCGACCGGTTTATCAAACTGCATCCGACCCACCCCAACGTGGATTATGCCTATTACATGAAAGGGCTTGCCAACTTCAACGAGAACATGGGACTCATTGCCAGCCTTGGCGGGCAGGACATGACCGAGCGTGATCCCAAACAGGCGCGCCAGTCGTACGACGCATTCAAGGAGCTGGTGACGCGTTTTCCGAACAGCAAGTACGCGGAGGATGCGGCGGCGCGCATGCGCTTTGTGCTAAACGGGCTTGCGAATTACGAAGTGCAGGTAGCGCGCTATTACATGAAGCGCAAGGCATACGTGGCCGCAGTGAACCGCGCCCAGTATGTCGTGCAAAATTACCAGAAGACGCCGGCCACGGAAGAAGCGCTGCTTATCATGGTCAAGGCCTACGACGCGATGGGCGTGACGGATTTGCGCGATGATGCCGAGCGCGTGATGCAACAGAATTTCCCCAACAGCAAATATCTGTCCGGGCCGGCATACGGCGTCACGCCGTGGTGGAAGTTCTGGTAATCGGGAAAGTCAGGATGAGGGAAAGAGCTCAGGAACGGGGCGATACGGGCCCGATTCCGACTACGAGGTCATTTCGGTTCCCGCAAATAATGGAGTTCGTCACGCAGAATCTCGATGCACTGCCGC
>DATMDB010000019.1:0-9336 GCA_035558075.1 Burkholderiales bacterium | reverse complement strand
GCCGCCGGCGACGATGCCTTCTTCCACCGCAGCGCGGGTTGCGTGCAGCGCGTCTTCCACGCGCGCTTTTTTCTCCTTCATCTCGATTTCGGTCGCGGCGCCCACCTTAATCACCGCCACACCTCCTGCAAGCTTGGCCACACGCTCCTGCAGTTTTTCCTTGTCGTAATCACTGGTGGCTTCCTCGATTTGCTGGCGAATCTGCTTGACACGGCTTTCAATATTCTTGGGATCGCCCGCGCCATCAATAATCGTCGTGTCTTCCTTGGCTATTTCGATGCGCTTCGCCTGGCCCAAATCCTTGAGCGTGGCTTTTTCCAGCGTGAGCCCGAGTTCTTCCGCAATCACCGTGCCGCCGGTGAGAATCGCGATGTCTTCCAGCATGGCCTTGCGGCGGTCACCGAAGCCCGGCGCTTTCACCGCACAGGTCTTGAGAATGCCGCGAATGTTGTTGACTACTAAAGTGGCCAGCGCTTCGCCTTCCACTTCTTCAGCCACAATCAAAAGTGGCTTGCCCGCCTTGGCCACCTGCTCCAGCACCGGCAGCAGTTCGCGGATGTTGGAAATCTTTTTGTCATGCAGGAGCACGTAGGGGGTTTCCAGAAGCGCGATTTGCCTGTCGGCGTTGTTGATGAAATAAGGCGAGAGGTAACCGCGGTCGAACTGCATGCCTTCCACCACATCGAGCTCCATTTCCAGCGATGATCCGTCTTCCACGGTAATCACGCCTTCCTTGCCGACTTTCTCCATAGCCTCGGCAATTTTGTCACCGATGGAGGCATCAGCGTTAGCGGAAATCGCGCCGACTTGGGCAATTTCCTTCTGAGTAGTGCAGGGCCTGGAAATTTTCTTGAGTTCCTCAACGGTCGCCGCAACCGCCTTGTCTATGCCGCGCTTTAAATCCATCGGGTTCATTCCGGCCGCCACGTACTTCATGCCTTCCTGAATGATGGATTGCGCCAGCACGGTCGCGGTGGTGGTACCGTCCCCCGCCACGTCGGAAGTCTTGGAGGCCACTTCCTTCACCATCTGCGCGCCCATGTTCTCGAACTTGTCCTTGAGCTCGATTTCCTTGGCCACCGACACTCCGTCCTTGGTGATGGTGGGGGCACCGTAGGAGCGCTCAAGCACGACATTGCGGCCTTTGGGGCCGAGAGTTATTTTCACTGCATCAGCGAGGATATTCACGCCGGCAAACATCTTGGCGCGCGCGATTTCACCGAATCTTACGTCTTTAGCTGCCATTTTCTTCTCCTAAGTAAACTTGTTTGCTGCTGCTTAAAACCAATGCGAATCGGCGGCTTAGGCGCGACTCATTCCACCACGCCCATGATGTCTTCTTCACGCATCACCAACAGTTCTTCGCCTTTGACTTTCACCGTCTGTCCTGAATATTTGCCGAACAGCACCTTGTCGCCGACTTTCACGTCGAGCGGCCGCACTTTGCCGTCTTCAAGAATTTTACCTTTGCCCACGGCAACGATCTCACCCTGATCGGGCTTCTCCGCAGCTGTGTCGGGAATGACGATGCCGGAAGCTGTCTTGCGTTCTTCTTCCAGCCGCTTGACAATAACGCGGTCGTGTAAAGGACGAATTTTCATATTTCATCTCCGATAGTTAGGAAGTTACTTAACACCGCCGCAGGAAAGCCGCAGCGTGCCGAAAACTGGGTTAGCACTCTCTCTTAATGAGTGCTAATAATAAGGCCTAAATCTTTTAAAATCAAGGGGTGTTCATGGAAAACAGGGAACTTCTGGCACGCAGCCTCGCGGCGGTTTGGCATCCCTGTACCCAAATGAAACAACACGAAACCCTGCCGCTGGTCCCGGTCGCCCACGGGGAAGGAATCTGGCTTTACGATTTTGATGGCAAGCGTTATCTCGATGCCATCAGTTCCTGGTGGGTAAATCTCTTCGGCCATTGCAACCCGCGCATCAACGCAGCGTTGCGCCAGCAACTGGAAAAATTTGAACACGTCATCCTCGCCGGCTTTACTCATGAGCCGGTGGTCGAACTTTCCGAACGCTTGAGCAAGCTCGCGCCGCGCGGTCTCGGACACTGCTTCTATGGCAGCGACGGCGCATCCAGTGTCGAAATCGCGCTCAAAATGAGTTTTCATTTTTGGCGTAACAGCGGTGACCTCGAAAAGAACGGCTTTATCAGCCTTGAAAACAGCTATCACGGCGAAACCCTGGGTGCGCTGTCGGTCACCGATATCGCGTTGTTCAAGGACACCTATGCGCCGCTTTTGCACCATTCTTCGACCGTCCCCTCACCCGATTGGCGCTGCGCCGAGCCCGGCGAATACAGCCTGCAATACGCGCTTCGCTGCGCTGAAACACTGGAAACCCATTTAAGCGAGCATCATCAAAAGATCGCCGCATTCATTGTCGAGCCGTTGGTGCAATGCGCTGGCGGCATGGCCATGTATCATCCTGAATACCTCAAGCGCGCGCGACAGCTTTGCGATAAATACCAGGTACACCTGATTGCCGATGAAATCGCGGTCGGCTTCGGCCGCACCGGCACCCTATTCGCCTGCCAGCAGGCGGGAATCACACCGGACTTCTTATGCCTGTCCAAAGGCATCACCGGCGGTTATCTGCCGCTTTCAGTAGTGATGACCACCGACACCGTTTACCGTGCGTTTTATGACGATGAAGTGGCGCGTGGATTTCTGCATTCGCATTCTTACAGCGGCAATGCGCTTGCCTGCCGCGCCGCGCTCGCCACTCTAGATATTTTTGAGCAGGACAATGTAATACCAAACAATTACGCCAAGTCTGCGCAACTCACCAAGATGGCCAGCGCTCTTTCGCAACACCCAAAGGTCAAGGACTTCCGCAACACCGGCATGATCTGGGCGTTTGAAGTAAATAATTCCGACAGGAACTTCTCAAAGCATTTTTATCACGCAGCGCTGGATTCGCAACTGCTGTTGCGGCCGTTGGGAAACACCGTTTATTTCATGCCGCCTTATATCATCGATGAACAAGAGATGCGTTTCCTGGTCGAAAAAACGCACGGCCTGCTTGGAAAATTTTAAATATGCGCGCTGCAACGCTAATTCTGATTTTGCTTTTTTTGCCTTTTTCCGCCGCTGCCGAACAGCTGCCAGCCCCGTTAAGCACCTCCTTGAAACGCGCTGGGCTGAATAAAACAAATGTCGGCATCTTCGTACAGGAAGTAAACGCAAAAACTCCGCTGCTGGCCTACGGCGCTGACCGTCCGTTCAACCCGGCATCCACCATGAAGCTCCTCACCACTTACGCCGGATTGGAGCTGCTCGGCCCTGCTTTTGCCTGGAAAACCGAGTTCTACGCCCACGGCGCCATTGAACGAGAGGTGCTTAACGGTGATTTAGTCATCAAGGGTTACGGGAACCCGAAACTTACCCTGGAAAATTTCTGGCTGATGCTGCGCGAGCTGAGGCAGCGGGGTATTCGGGAAATCCGCGGCGACCTCGTGCTCGACCGCGGCTATTTCATGGTCTCGGACCCCGATCCCGGGCTGTTTGACAATGAACCGCACCGGCCTTACAACGTTGCGCCGGATGCGCTGTTACTTAACTTCCAAAGCATCCGCCTGCTGTTTATTCCCGATACCGAGAAAAGAGCGGTCAGAGTCGTTGCCGATCCGTTGCTGTCTCAGCTTGAAATCGTCAATGGCCTGACCTTGATAGACGAGCCATGCGGAGAGTGGAAACCCAAGCTGGTGAGCGATATTCAGGCTACCGCAAAGTCCGCGCGCATTGTATTGAACGGCATCTATCCTGCAGGCTGCGGCGAACAGACCTGGTATGTGGCCTTGTTCGGCCATCCGCAATACGTGTACAGCGTCTTCAAGGAGCTGTGGCAGGAATTGGGTGGCACGCTGAAAGGCTCTGTCCGCGAAGCTGAAACCCCGACTGAAGCACGACTCATCTTCAGCGGGGAATCGGCAACGCTCGGCGAAGCGGTGCGCGACATTAATAAATGGAGCAACAACGTGATGGCGCGCCAATTGTTTCTCACGATTGGGGCTGAAGCAACACAATCGCCAGCCACGGCTGAGCAATCCGCGCAGGCGATAAGACAATGGCTCGCGCAGAAGGGCTTGCAATTCTCCGAACTGGTGCTGGAAAACGGCGCCGGATTATCGCGCATCGAGCGCATCAGCGCCAAACATCTTGGTATGCTTTTGATCAGAGCATACCAAAGCCCGCTCATGCCTGAATTGATTGCCTCGCTCCCGCTCATCGCAGTGGATGGCACGATGCAAAAGCGGCTCAATGGCGAGGATGTTACAGGACGGGGACACATCAAAACCGGCAGCCTGGAAGGCGTTCGCGCCATCGCCGGCTATGTGCTCGATCACAAAGGCAGGATGATGGTGGTGGTCTGCCTGGTCAACCACCCGCGCGCGGGCGACGCAGAGCCGCTGCAGGAGGCGCTGTTGCAATGGGTTTACCGGCGCTAAGGAGCCTCTAGATAAGTGTGAAGTACGTCACTTTAAATTATGGCGCCGTAGGCCTATACTCACCTTGTGTGGCTGTTTTTTTGCCCGTAAATAATATAGTGCCATGAAATTCCATACCTTAATTTCCCTGCTTTTAGGCGGGATGTTGCTGCCCTACGCGGCGACCGCGCAGGATTATGATGGACAAGGTTACGCCGAAGCGGACTACGGCGCGGATTCGACTCTGCTCAGATACAGCGGCGGCGTGGGTTTTAAGAACCCCGCCCTCAAGGGGCAGTATTACACGTTTGGAAAATATCTGGGCGCCGAACTCGGCAACATCGGTAATGAAAATGGTTTGTCCATGCCTTATACCTTCGCTTCAAAAAGCGGTAATATTCTGGGGGTCGGAACGCTCACGATCGGAGATAAATTCTCACTTTTTGGCAAGTTCGGCGTCGCCAAATCCAGCTCCGATTACGGGCTGAACCTGAGCGTGCCTTCTTATGTGCGGGAAAGAAACTCCGATCTCACTTACGGCATCGGACTTAAATACAACTACAACCCGAATCTTAACTTGCGGCTGGGGTGGGATCGCTACAGTAACATGGGTGGGGAAGATATTTACAACGGCCAAAACGATGTGCGCTGGTTCTCGCTCGGCTTCGGAGTGAAATTCTAGAGCGCCGTCACAGTTAGCACCCGGTCGCAAATTTCGGTCATTTCCAGATAAGGATCAACCTCGGTCCCCACGCGTTTGAGTTCGCCGAGTTTTTCCGGTTGCGCTATGAAGTCGCGGAGATCTCGGTATTTCATTTATATTGGCACCTAGGCGCAACGCGGTTTTAGTAGCGAAGGTAGTGGTCGAGCGCGACGCCGGCAAAAATGGCTGCGCCAATCCAGTTGTTGTGCAGAAACGCCTTGAAGCATTTATCGCGCTCGCGGTCTTTAATCAATGTGTAGTGATAGCCCATTATGCCTGTGGCCGCAAGCAGCCCGGCGTAATAAAGCACTCCGAACTTGAAGCGCACTCCGACACCGGCAAGTATCGCAAGCATCGCGGTATAACAGAGCATCACCCCCAATACATCGTATTTACCGAAAGTGACGGCTGAAGTTTTAATCCCGATCCTGATGTCGTCATCGCGGTCCACCATGGCGTATTCGGTATCGTAGGCAATTGCCCAGAACATGTTCGCAAGAAGCAATACCCAGGCGATCGGAGGGACCGCGCCAACATTCGCGGCGTAGGCCATGGGAATGCCGAAACCGAAAGCAATACCCAGATAAGCTTGTGGGATGGCAAAAAACCTTTTAGTGAAAGGATATGTCGCGGCTATCAGCAGCGCCGGCAGCGAGAGCAAAATGACCAGACGGTCGAGCGGCAGAATCAGCTCAAACGCTAGGAGCGCCAGTACTGCGGCCAGCAGCAGCGCTTCTTTAGCACTGATCTGGCCGCTAGCGAGGGGTCGGTCCTGGGTACGCGAAACATTCCTGTCGAAATCACGGTCTGCGTAGTCATTGATGACACAGCCGGCTGAACGCATCAATAGCGTGCCCAAAACAAAAATCCAGAGTATCCCCCAGTTCGGGTGGCCGTAAGAGGAAATCCACAGACCCCACAGCGTCGGCCACAGCAGAAGCAGAATGCCGATGGGCTTATCGAGCCGCATAAGCTTTTCATAGAGGTTGAGGCGCTCCTTGAATGTCATCGTGAAAGCTCCAAAATTCCAGGAAGAAATACTTCGGTCACCATTATCGGCCTGCCTCGCAGAATAAATACCGAGCGCCTTGCCCACAAGTAGTTTGGCAGCGTCTTCAGCAACCGGCACGCCCTGAGGTAAAGCTCATGATGCGGAGCGAGCTTTTTAAAATATAGGGGCGTGCGCTTGACGAGCGGATTGGCAAACAACGCTGCGCCCAAGGGTTTCAATCCCTGCCGGCTGATGCGGCGCCAAGCGCCGCGCAGATTGCGTCGCTTCAGCACGCTGTGCGCGAACATTACCGGCGTTTCGCGACAATACAGATACACTTCCCGTACCATAGCCAGTTCCCTACGCCGGGATTCGATGAACGCCAGCTCGTCGCGGCACGGCTTGTCAAGCCGCTGGTGCAGCGCCCGTACGCTGAAATCGGGGCAATGCGCCTGCAGGCGCCGCGTGAGCGAACCGCGGTCCTTCAGCCAGCGATGATATGAGCGTTGGGCATAGGCAGGACGCGGCTGCCAGTTGTTTTGCAAAAGTTTCATCAGAGCTTAATCAGGGGTTCCTACACCCGCAGGTAGTTTTGTCTGTCGCCCAGCCAGCGCTGCAAGTGCAGCTCAATAGCCTGGGGAATCTCCCTGAACATGTGCTCCGCGGCATTGCGCGCCGCTTCCAGTAAATCAATATCGGTGTTGATGTCGGCAAAGCGCAGCATGGGTACCCCGCTTTGCCGCGCGCCGAGAAACTCCCCGGGGCCGCGCAGCCGCAAATCCTGCCTGGCGATTTCAAAGCCATCCGACGTCTCGAACACGATTTTGAGCCGCGCCCGCGCCGCTTCGCCAAGCGGATTCTGGTACATCAGGATGCACACGCTTTGTTCTGAGCCGCGCCCGATACGCCCGCGCAGCTGGTGCAATTGCGATAAACCCATGCGCTCGGCATGCTCAATGACCATCAACGAAGCATTGGGCACGTCCACGCCGACTTCGATCACCGTGGTCGCCACCAGCAATTGAATCTCCCCCTGCAGGAATGCCCGCATCACCGATGCTTTTTCCTGGCTGGCGAGCCTGCCATGCACCAAGCCGACTTTCAATTCGGGAAAAGTCGTTTTCAAAACAGAATAAGTTTCCAGCGCGGTCTTGAGTTGCAGCGCCTCGGATTCTTCGATCAGTGGACACACCCAATACGCCTGCTTGCCGGCAACGCAGGCATCGCGCACCCGCGCAATCACCTCGGCGCGCCGGGTGTCTGCGACCAGCTTGGTGGTAACCGCCGTACGCCCGGGCGGCAGTTCATCAATGACCGACACATCGAGGTCCGCATAGTAACTCATGCTTAAAGTTCGCGGGATCGGCGTTGCACTCATCATTAACTGGTGAGGCTGCAGACCTGCGCGGCTGCCCTTGATGCGCAGCGCCAGGAGCTGATGCACACCAAACCGATGCTGCTCGTCGATAATGACCAGGCCCAATTTGCGGAATTCCACTTGCTCCTGAATCAGCGCATGAGTGCCAACCACCAGCGTTGCTTCGCCTTGCAACACGCTTTTCAGCGCAACCTGCTTTTGCTTTTTTTTTAAACTGCCGGCAAGCCACGCCATCTTCACACCAAGGGGCGCAAGCCAGCCGGAAAATTTCTGATAATGCTGCTCGGCAAGAATTTCCGTAGGCGCCATGATCGCCGCCTGGTAACCGTTCTCGATGGCCTGCAGCACTGCAAAAGCGGAGACGATGGTTTTGCCGCTGCCGACATCGCCTTGCAACAGCCGCTGCATCGGATAAGGCCGGGAAAGGTCTTTGGCGATTTCCTCCATTACCCTGTGCTGGGCAGCAGTCAAAACAAACGGTAACCCCTCATGCAAGTCCCGTGTAAGCCGGCCGCGCTTCGGCAATGCCGGGGCGATGCGGCTGCGCCGCTCACGGTAATGCAGGCGCATGGATAATTGCTGTGCCAGCAGTTCGTCAAATTTAATCCTGCGCCATGCCGGATGATCGCGCTGTGCAAGCTGCTGCAACTTCACCCGCGGCGGCGGCTGATGCAAAAACAACACGCTTTCCTTGAAACCCGGCAGTTTGAACGCCTGCAAAATCTGCCGCGGCAGGCTTTCGGCAAGATCGTTTTCAGCGAGGCTCCGCGTGATGAGCTTGCGCAGGGTATCCTGTGATAGGCCCGCTGTAGTCGGATAAACCGGAGTCAGCGAATCCGGCAGCAGCATCTCGCCGCGCACGATGCGGTATTTGGGATGCACCACCTCCGCGCCGAAAAAACCCTGGCGGATTTCTCCCAACAGCCGCACTTTTGTTCCGGGCGCGAGCGCCTTGACCTGGCTGCCGTAAAAATTGAGAAATCGCATCACAAGCGTGCTGCCGCCATCTTCAATCTGGCACACCAGCGTGCGCCGCGGCCGGTACTGGATTTCAGTATTCACCACCACCCCTTCTACCTGAACAGTTTGTCCAGATGGCGCGTCTTTGATCGGATATACGCGCGTCTCGTCTTCGTATCTGTGGGGAAGATGCAACACCAGGTCCAGCGAGCGGGATATGCCGAGTCGTTCGAGCTTTTCCAGGGTGGGCCGGCTGACGCCAGTGAGCAATGGCTGGTCAGACGTATTGAAGCGGGATTTTTTTTCCTCGCGCTGGTTTGTAGCTGGGGGCATGTGTTACATCTCAATAGCGGACAAACGATGGGGCCTTCATCACGTCCTCACCTCTCGATTACCAGGATGGCATCCATTTCCACCAGCGCGCCGCGCGGCAGCGCAGCCGCCCCCACTGCGGCGCGCGCGGGATAGGGCTCGCGGAAATACTTAGCCATGATTTCGTTGACGCGGGTAAAATGCGCAAAATCGGTAAGATACACATTGAGCTTGACCACATCGTCCAGGCTGCCACCCGCGGCTTGCGCCACTGCCTTTAGGTTTTCGAATACCCGCACGATTTGCGCTTCAATGCCTTCCATTATTTGCATGCTTGCCGGGTCGAGCCCGATCTGCCCGGCCAGATAAACGGTTTGACCTGCGCGCACCGCTTGCGAGTAGCTACCGATGGCTTTGGGCGCATTGTCGGTGTGAATGATTTTTTTAGCCATGTGAATTCTCCTTGCGAGTCTGATGTTATCAGGATTCGCTGGTTTCTAACAAAACGCATTGTAGAGGCACACCATCACCGCGAGCTTGAATTGCGCTATGATA
>DATMDB010000018.1:0-3183 GCA_035558075.1 Burkholderiales bacterium | reverse complement strand
TGTCCGCTTTTGCGGAAGCTTTCCACTATGGCTTTTTTGCGCGCATAAACTTGAGCCATATCCACGCTCACCTCCCCGGTATCCACACCGTAACCCGCCGCGCGGCGCGCCAGATAAGCAATGCGCGCGCTCGCCACCATGGTCTTGGTCGGTGTGCAGCCGACGTTGATGCAGGTGCCGCCCACATGCTCGCGTTCGATCACTGCGGTTTTCCATCCGGATCTGGCGAGCGCAACGGCCAACGGTTTTCCCGACTGGCCGGTGCCTATGATTATTGCGTCGTAGTGTGCAGGCATATTCGTTCTTTTGCGTCGTGTTAAGTCTGGCACAATTGCAGATTAGCACAATATAATCACGCTGATTCAGCGCCCGCCGTAACATGAACTTGGCATAACCATGACCTTGCATCGCTGTTATTTATACTTCACCGTGCTACTGCTTGCCTCAAGCCAGGCGCAGGCAATAGAGCAGACGAAAGACACCAGCACCACCATTGAGAAATGGGAGCAAGGCCCGCACGGCTTGATGCTAAGCCGCATCCTGCCACCCGGCCCAGATCCCAGGGAATTGCCCGAGCCGGATTCCGCGGGAGCGCGGGCGCTGACCCGTTATTGCGTGCAGTGCCATTACCTCCCCAGCCCGTATATGCACACGCCCAAGCGATGGCAGGTGGTGGTCGAGCGCATGAACCGGCGCATGCAAGGGGAGGGCAACATGGGCATCTTGATGAAAGAGTTGATGGAAGGCGTGCAAGCGCCCTCGCAACAGGAACTCGATGCCTTGCTCGCTTACTTAGGCAAACAGGGGCAGAAAGCGATAGATCCGGGCCGATACCCGGAACTCAAAACCACGGCCGCGGGCCGGACCTACAGTGAAGCGTGCATGCAATGCCATGAACTGCCCGATCCCAAACGGCATACCGCAAAAGAATGGCGACTGGTGGTGGAACGCATGCAGAAGAACATAACATGGGTGGGTGTCATCAAAGGCAGAATCAGAAATCCGCATGAACTCAAGGTGCAGGACATCCTCGAATTCCTGGAGGGTCACAGCCGGACCAATTAGAGGTTTTTTGGCACGGCCATGCCGCGCTGCACTGCGGGACGCGCCGCGACGATATCGAACCAGCGTTTGACGTTCGGATAATCCTCCAGCCGTGTTTTGTGCCACTCAAAGCGCGCCACCCACGGAAAGGTCGCAATGTCGGCGATGGAATATTCGCCCGCAAGATAAGCGTGTTCAGCATGGCGATGTTGCAGCACGCCGTAGAGGCGGGCGGTTTCCTTGGTATAGCGCTCGATGGCATAAGGCACCGGTTCGGGCGCGGAACGCAGAAAGTGGTGCGCCTGACCGAAAAACGGGCCGACATTGCCCATCTGGAACATCAGCCACTGCAACACCTCATACCGCAACAGCGCAGTATCAGGCATAAATCTGCCGGTTTTTTCCGCTAAGTAGATCAGAATCGCACCGGATTCGAACATCCTGAACGGCGCGCCATCCGGTCCTTCCTCGTCAACTATCGCGGGAATTTTGCTATACGGGCTAATCGCCACGTATTCCGGCTTGAACTGCTCGCCCTTGCCAAGATCAATAGGATGTACGCGGTAAGGAAGCCCGGTTTCTTCCAGCATGATGGAAATCTTGCGGCCGTTTGGGGTGGACCAGGTGTAGAGATCTATCATGCTCGATCCCTGGGCAATTTTTTAGTGAGCATCTTCTAGCCTTTTAAGCTTGGCGAAAATCCTGTTTAACAAAAGATAAACGCCAGTTGCTTCAAGCCACTGGCGTTGTCGTTCTCATCCGATTAATTGGCCTTGGGCTTGTCGGCCTTGTGTTCCTCGCGCTTGGCTTTCATAAAGTTGTGGATTTCCTCAAGCGAAACCGTGCCATCCTTGTCGGTGTCTATGGCATCGAAGTTCTTGTAGACATTAGGCATGGCCTTGGCTTCTTCCTTGGTCAGCGTGCCGTCGTTGTCCTTGTCTGCCTTTTTGAAGCGTTCCTCCCCGCGCTTGTGCGCATCGTCTTTGTGGGATTTCATGAAAGCGCGAATTTCATCCATGGAAACGGTGCCGTCCTTGTCGGTGTCGATTTCCTTGAAATGCTTGGCAACATGAGGCATGGTTTTGGCTTCCTCTTTGGTAAGCGTGCCGTCGTTATCTTTGTCGGCTTTCTTGAATTGCTCCTCCATGCGGTGCTGCTTTTCTCCAGACTTGTCCGCGGAATCGGCCAGCGCAAATGCGGGAACCAGCAGAAGGGAAACAAACAAAGCGGGTTTAAGCATGGTGTTCTCCATTAATGGAATAGAAAACGATATAAACGTTTCGCGGTCGGTAGCGGTTTACACGGCGTGCTTGAGCCGGTTTTTGACCGCCGCGATCCGCGCTGCGCGTACCTTGGCTGCGATTTGACCGGGCTGGCGAACCCGCCTGGCAATCGCGCCCGCATTCACGCTTTGCGCGGCACGCAGGGCGCCTTGCAGGTATTTTGCCTGCGGGAAAGGTTTGTTTGCAAAACCCGGGCGGCCGTGGAAATCGCAGCCGCAGACCTCAAGAAATTCGGCAAAGCGCCGCGGCTTGCGGAATGCGTCAAGCGCCTGAAGCAGGCTGATAAGGGTGGCAGGCTTGAGTTCCAGTGCGCGCTGCGCCTCGCCATGGTATTTGGCGGCGAGCAGCGCCAGATCGCGGCAGGCAGCGGGAACCCTGATGCGCTTGCAAAGCGCTTTGACGAGCTCGGCGCTCTTGGTCTCATGGCCGGGATGGCGTGGCCATTGGCTGGGCGGCGTCATTCCCTTGCCGAGATCGTGGGTGAGCGCGGCAAAACGCACCGGCAGTGAATAATTCTTGGATGCGGCATAGTCAATCACCAGCATGATGTGAGTCCCAGTGTCAATTTCCGGATGCTGCTCCCGCGGTTGCGGCACGCCGAACAAGCGGTCCACTTCAGGCAGGATTTTATTGAGCGCGCCGCTTTGGCGCAACACTTCAAACATGCGTGAGGGTTTTGCTCCCATTAATCCTTTCGCCAGCTCCTGCCATACCCGCTCCGCGACCAGCGCGTCCACTTCGCCGCTTCGAGTCATTTGGCGCATCAGCCCCAGCGTTTCTTTGGCGACGTTAAAACCGAAACGCGCAGCAAACCGCGCCACGCGCAAAACGCGCACCGGGTCTTCGGCAAAAGCCG
>DATMDB010000017.1:0-4289 GCA_035558075.1 Burkholderiales bacterium | reverse complement strand
CCATCTGCGCGGCGCGCCAGCGGCGCTCGCCGGCGATCATTTCATAGCGCCCCTGGGGCAGCGGCCGCACCAGTATCGGCTGCATCACCCCCTGCGCTTTGATGGATTCGGCAAGTTCCGCCAGCGACTCCGTGTCCATGCGCGTGCGCGGCTGGTACTTGCCGGTCTGGATTTTCTCGATGGCCAGCGTGGCGAGCTGCTCGCGCACCTCCCGCTCCTCGTCGTCCCTGGCGAGAAGCGCGTCCAATCCCCGTCCCAAACCTTTAATCTTCACCGTACCCTTCGTGTCATCCCGCGCTTGCCGCCGGTCCGGCGCGGCGCAATATTTCTCCGGCCAACTCGAGATACGCCTGTGCGCCCTTGGAGGTTCTATCGTAGCTTATTGCGGGCACGCCGTGGCTCGGCGCTTCGGCAAGCCGGATATTGCGCGGAATAATGGTATCGTAAACCTTGTCGCCGAAGTGCTGCTTCAACTGGTCGGAAACCTGCTGCGCCAGAAGATTCCGCGAATCGAACATGGTGCGCAGCAAGCCCTCGATTTGCAGCCCGGGATTGAGGTTGGCGTGCACTCTTTTAATCGTCGAGACCAAATCGCTCAAACCCTCCAGCGCGTAATATTCGCACTGCATCGGGATCACCACCGCATGCGCGGCGCACAGACCGTTCAGCGTGAGCAGATTAAGTGCCGGCGGACAGTCAATAAGAATGAAATCGTAATTGTCCTGAATGTCGCGCAGCGCTTGTTTTAAACGCGTTTCGCGGTTCGGCAAATCCACCAGTTCCACTTCCGCACCGGCAAGCTCGCGGTTCGCCGGAATCAGATCAAAGCCGCCGCTCTCGGAAATCTGCCGCACTTCGCCGATTGCAGCAACCCCCAATAGCACCTGATATATGGTGCGTTGCAGTTCGCGCTTGTCTACGCCGCAACCCATGGTGGCATTGCCCTGGGGATCCATATCTATCAGCAACACTTTACGGCCCGCAGCAGCAAGGGTTGCCGCAAGATTCACGCTGGTAGTGGTCTTGCCCACTCCGCCTTTCTGATTGGCGACCGCTAGTATTTTTACCATGAATGCACGGTCTACGCTTTCACCATCACTAAATGACGCTGCGCCTTGAGCCCGGGGATTTTGAGCGGGATTACCCGCTCCAGGCGGTAACCGCTTGGCAGTTGCGCGATTTCCTCGTGCGGATAAACTCCTTTCATCGCCGCAAATCTTCCGCCCTCATGCAGCAGATGTTTCGATAAAGTAACGAACTCAGCGAGGTCCGAGAATGCGCGCGAAATTATCAACTCGAATTTTTGCTCAGGCAGCCAGGCCTCAACGCGCTCGCAGCACACGGTGACATTGGAAAGTTTCAATTCTATAGCCACCTGTTTCAGAAAAGCGGCTTTTTTGTGGCTGCTATCTAGCAGGGTTACGCGCCAATCGTCGCGCGCGATCGCCAGCGGTATCCCCGGCAGGCCCGCCCCGCTGCCTACGTCTAAAATGCGCTGCGCTTCAATGTTCGGCACCACCGCCAGGGAATCAAGCAAGTGGTGGCTTACCATCTTCTGCGGCTCGCGCAGCGCGGTGAGGTTGTACACCTTGTTCCATTTCCGCAGCAACGCGAGATAATCGAGCAGGCGTTGCAGGTCTCGCGGCGGTATCTTGAGCCTCAAGGCGTTTATGCCTTGTTGCAGCTTACTCGCCAGGCTCATGCGGTCTTTTTATGCTTGGCCGGAAAACCGCGCTTCAAATGCACCAGCAAAAGTGAAATCGCAGCGGGCGTTACTCCGGATATGCGCGCCGCCTGGCCCAATGTTTCCGGTTTGTGCTGATTGAGCTTTTGCTGCACCTCGATCGAGAGCCCGCGCACGCTTTTATAATCCAAATCCTGCGGCAAGCGGGTAGTTTCATAATTTTCGCGGCGCGATACTTCCTCGCGCTGGCGCTCGATATAACCTTGATATTTGGTCTGAATTTCAACCTGCTCCGCGACTTTTTCGTCGGTGACGGCGGGGCCCGCACCCGGCATGGTCATGAGCGAGGCGTAACTCACATTGGGCCGGCGCAATAAATCCGCCAGTGAATATTCGCGTTCGATGGCGCTGCCCAGCACACGCTCTGCCTCACTTTGCGGAAGCAGCTTGGGGTTGATCCAGGTGTCTTTTAACCGCGCCTGTTCGCGGGTAATCGCTTCGCGCTTTTCCGCAAAATGCCTCCAGCGCGCGTCATCCACCACCCCGAGATTTGTGCCGGTTTCGGTTAGCCGCAAATCGGCATTGTCCTCGCGCAACTGCAGGCGGTATTCTGCGCGGCTGGTAAACATGCGGTAAGGTTCGCTCACGCCGCGCGTAATCAAATCATCTACCAACACGCCGAGGTAGGCTTCGTCGCGGCGCGGGCACCACGGTTCCTTGCCTTGCACTTTCAGCCCAGCGTTGATTCCGGCGAGCAGCCCTTGCGCAGCCGCTTCTTCGTAACCGGTGGTGCCGTTAATCTGCCCGGCGAAGAACAGGTTCCTGATGGCTTTGGTCTCCAGCGAGCTGTTCAGTCCGCGCGGATCGAAATAGTCGTATTCGATGGCGTAGCCTGGGCGCGTGATATGCGCGTTTTCCAGGCCCTTGATCGAGCGCACCAGCAGAAGCTGTACATCGAATGGCAGACTGGTGGAAATGCCGTTAGGGTAAATTTCGTTCACCGTCAAACCTTCCGGCTCCAGGAAAATCTGATGCGATTGTTTGCCCGCAAAGCGGTGAATCTTGTCCTCGATGGAAGGGCAATAGCGCGGGCCTATGCCTTCGATGATACCGGTGAACATCGGCGACCGATCCAATCCGCTACGGATGATATCGTGGGTGCGGGAATTGGTGTGGGTAATCCAGCACGGTACTTGCCGCGGGTGCATCTCCGGCCTGCCGATGAAAGAAAACACCGGCGCAGGCTCATCGCCGGGCTGCACTTCCATCACCGAGTAATCAATGCTGCGCCCGTCAATGCGCGGCGGTGTGCCAGTTTTGAGCCGACCCGCGGGAAGTTTGAGTTCGCGCAACCGTGCGGCAAGGCTGATGGCCGGCGGATCGCCTGCGCGACCACCTTGATAGTTCGACAACCCGACGTGAATCAATCCTGAAAGAAAAGTGCCGGTGGTCAACACCACTGCGCGTGCGCCAAAGCGCAGGCCAAGCTGTGTCACCACACCCGTGACCCGGTCGGCTTCTAGAGTGAAATCCTCGACCGCTTGCTGGAACAGCCACAGATTGGGCTGTTTTTCCAGCTGGCGCCGTATCGCCTGCTTGTATAGCACGCGGTCGGCCTGGGCGCGCGTCGCCCTTACCGCCGGTCCTTTGCTGGAGTTGAGGATCCTGAACTGGATTCCCGCTTCATCAGCAGCAAGCGCCATCGCGCCGCCCAATGCATCGATTTCCTTGACCAGATGTCCCTTACCGATGCCTCCTATCGAAGGATTGCACGACATTTGCCCCAGTGTTTCGATGCTGTGAGTAAGCAGCAGGGTCTTCACGCCCATGCGCGCGCTGGCCAGCGCGGCTTCGGTGCCGGCGTGGCCGCCGCCTACCACGATCACGTCAAATTGCATTGGAAATTGCATGCGAATAGCAGTCTCTAAAGAGGCGTAATGATACGCCGGGCCAACTTGGCAGCCAAGCCCAAATTCTTTACGGGGAGCGTTGTTCAGGTGCGCCGAACCCTATTTCAGGAAAGTGTCATAACCGAATTTCAATATCAGCGCGCTTACCACCAGCAGAAACATCTGCCGCACAAAACCGCTGCCATGGCGAATGGCAAGCCGCGTACCGAGTAACGAACCCGCTACATTGAAAGCAGCCATTAACAGTCCAACCTGCCAGATCAGGTTGCCGCTCGGCATGAAGTAGAGCAGCGCAGCGAAGTTAGTGGCCACATTCACCACTTTGGCCGCCGCTGAAGCCCGCAGAAAATCGAATCCGAAACAGCGCACAAACAAAAACACCAGAAAACTACCCGTACCCGGGCCGAAGAAGCCATCGTAAAAACCGATGACCGCGCCCAAAGCGATGGCGAGAAACTTCTCTTTGGCGCCTTCATGCAACGGCGCGTGGACAGAACCCAAATCCTTTTTGAAGAAGGTGTAAACCGCAACGACGGCAAGCAGCGGCAGCACCAGCGCACGCATGAGCTCGGCAGGAATTGAACTCACCGTCAGCGCACCGAGGTAAGAAAAAATAAAGGCGGTGATTGCTGCGGGAAAGACGGCGTTCCAGCGTATGCGCACTGTATGGGAATAGCGCAGCGCGGCACTGCCGG
>DATMDB010000016.1:0-3949 GCA_035558075.1 Burkholderiales bacterium | reverse complement strand
GCAGCCTACCAAGTCAAGGTGCGCATGGATGACGGCACTGACCGTGTCATTTCACTGCACGACCAACCCATTTTCCATGTCGGCGAGAAAGTCAAAATTGTCAACGGCATGGTAGTTCAACTTGAAGGGACAACGATGATGGACAAAAACCGGATATTTGCGCTGATGCTGGCTGCGTTGACAAGCCGGATTTTTTGAAGGACCGAGGCGGCGAGGGGCGGAAGCAATTCCGCCCCTCGTTGTTTCTGGCAGACTAAACCGCGATTGGCGCCTTGATCGCGGGATGAGGCTCGTAGCCTTCTAGTGAGAAATCGTGGTATTTGAAGTCGAATATATTCTTGACCGCAGGATTAATCTTCATCACCGGCAGTTTCCTTGGCTGCCGTGACAACTGCTCGCGCGCCTGTTCTACATGATTGAGGTACAGATGGGCATCGCCGAAAGTGTGGACAAATTCGCCGGGTTTAAGCCCGCACACCTGGGCCAACATCAGGGTAAGCAGAGCGTAGGAAGCGATATTGAAAGGCACGCCTAGAAAGACATCGGCACTGCGCTGGTAAAGCTGGCAGGAGAGCCGGTTTTCCACGACGTAAAACTGGAAAAACGCATGGCACGGCAAAAGCGCCATTTTGTCGAGATCCGCCACGTTCCAGGCTGAAACCAGAAGCCTCCTCGAATCAGGGTTCCTCCTGATTTCCTCGATCATTTTTGCAATCTGGTCAATATGCCGTCCTTCAGGCGCGGGCCAGGAGCGCCACTGGTAGCCGTAAACCGGGCCGAGTTCGCCTTTTTCATCCGCCCATTCATCCCAAATGGTGACGCCATTGTCCTTGAGGTACTGGATGTTGGTCTCGCCTTTGAGAAACCACAGCAATTCATGAATGATGGATTTCACGTGTATTTTTTTGGTGGTGAGGAGCGGAAATCCGGCATTGAGGTCGAACCGCAGTTGATGTCCGAAAATACTCAAGGTACCGGTACCGGTACGGTCATTCTTAGGCATACCATGATCGAGGATGTGCTGCATTAAGTCGAGGTACTGGCGCATGGTTGAGAAGCGTAAGTCAAAAGCGTATAGCGGGCAACTGGGATGAAAATCTTTTAGTTCGTAAGTCTTCGGCTTGGTTATAATCTTCGGAATCTCTGATGAAATCCGCCGCAATCGGATTTACATGTGGGGTTCTCTATCATTTTACCGTATCGGAGTAACCATGCTGGCCAAGCTTGAGCCGCACTCATCGGCGCTTTCCACGATGGCATTAAAGAGAACCTCCCACGTCTTGTTCGTGCTCCCCAAGGCTAAAGAACTTGCTGATTTGCCGGAAGGGGACGTGGCGCGCGCCATGCTAAAGCGCCGCAACATAAAACCGGAAGAACTGGCGCAAACGCCGTTGTGCGCAACGCTGCCACACGGCGGGCTTGCCGCCTGGACTATGCTCGATTCGGCCAAAACGGTATTCGAGCGGTACACTGTCCTGCGCAAGGCGCTGCAGCCGCTCTTGGATGAGGGCCCGCAAACGCTTTACATCTCGGTGCATGGCACTCCGCAACAACGCGCAGAAGCGGCGCAACGGGCGGTCTATACGGCATGGGTGAATGGTGCAAGGCTTCCGCAGAGAAAGAGCAAGCCCAAGGGCAAACCGCTCGCCAGAATTGAGCTTTACGGCAGCGGTGTCAGGAATGAATTCGCTACTTTGCTGGCGCAGGCGGAAGGCAACCTGTTGTGCCGCGAGCTCACCGTTTTGCCTCCCAATGAACTTACACCACGGTTATATCGCCAGCGCATCAGGAAAATCGCTAAAAACTGGGGCTGGAAACATCGGGAATACAGTCTGCAAAAACTGCGCAGATTGGGAGCGGGAGCGTTCATCGCGGTGGCGCAGGGCAGTTTTGAGGAAGATGCCGCGGTTGTGTATTTACAGTATCGCCACAACCGGACGAAACAAGCGCTGGCGCTGGTGGGCAAAGGTATCTGCTTCGACACCGGCGGGCACAACCTCAAGCCCGCCCGCTCCATGCACGGCATGCACGAGGACATGAACGGTTCGGCGGTATGCCTTGGGATTCTGCTCGCCGCGACCCGCGCCAAGCTGCCGGTGAATATCGACTGCTGGCTTGCCATTGCGCAGAACAACATCGGCCCCAAGGCCTACAAGCAGAACGACGTAGTGAAGGCGTTGAACGGAACCACCATTGAAATCGTGCATACTGACGCTGAAGGACGCATGGTCCTGGCGGACACGCTAACGCTGGCGGCAAAAGCCAAGCCTTCATTGATCATAGATTTTGCGACGCTCACCGGCAGCATGGCGGTGGCGCTGGGGGAGCGCTATTCCGGCGTGCTCGGCAATCGCGAGGCATTGCTCGCGCAGGCGGTCGTGGCGGGCAAGGCGAGCGGCGAGCGGGTGTGTGCGTTCCCACTGGATGAAGATTATGAGCAGGCGCTGGAAAGCAACATCGCAGACATCAAGCAGTGTACGCTCGATGGCGAGGCCGACCACATTCTCGCAGCGCGTTTTTTGCAGCGCTTTGTCGGAGGCGTGCCGTGGCTGCACGTGGATTTGTCGGCGAGCAGCTGCAAAGGGGGGCTGGGCGCGGTGGCATCGGACGTTACCGGATTCGGCGTCGGCTGGGGTTTGGAGATGCTAAGGAATCTCTGATTTAGTCCCCCGCGGTTGCGACGGGATCTTTACAGGGGAAAGCACATGAAACCGATCACCAATCTCGCCATAGCAATTTTTATTCTGATTGCGGTAATGCATTTAATGAGGTTTGTTTTTGGCTGGGAAGTAACCCTAAACGGCCTGGTGATTCCCATGTGGTTGAGCGTGATGGCATTATTGATTGCGGGCGCGCTGGCCTATTTCCTCTGGCGCGAGGCCTACAAGTCCAAATAGCTTTTGCGCTAAGTGCGCAGCGCGATTTTCCGCCAGCGGTCATCAGCTCCTCCTTCATTTTGGCTTCCTGTCCCACACGTAGCGCACAAAGCGCTGCCAACGGTTTTGCTTTTGCGCAAGCTTGTTTGCGGTTTTTTCTGCTTGGCGATCGCGCTCGGCGCTGCGCTTCACTTGCTCGTGAATTTGCCGCAGTGTCAATCCGCCGGGGCCTGTCCTGAGCTCCGGCGAAGGGCCCTTAAGTTTATCCGGATTGTTTTTGGAAGACATCCTTAATCCGCTGAGAGATGGAAAGAATATGTTAAACTTTAGCGGTATTTTTTGCGAGAGAAATCATGTCGGGTAATACTTTAGGGCGGCTTTTCTGCGTGACTTCCTTCGGCGAATCCCACGGGCCCGCCATCGGCTGCGTGGTGGACGGCTGCCCGCCGGGAATGGCGCTTTCTGCTGAATACATTCAGAAGGAATTGGACCGACGCAAGCCGGGCACATCGCGTCATGTCTCGCAGCGCCGCGAATCCGACACGGTGGAAATCCTTTCCGGCGTGTTCGAAGGCAAGACCACCGGCACGCCGATTGCGCTTTTGATTCGCAATGAAGACGCGCGCAGTAAAGACTACGGCAGTATCATGGACACCTTCCGTCCGGGGCATGCCGATTACACGTACTGGCAAAAATACGGCATTCGCGATTACCGCGGTGGCGGCAGGCAATCGGCGCGCGAGACCGCTGTGCGGGTCGCGGCGGCGGCGATTGCCAGGAAATGGCTGCATGAAAAATACGGCGTGATGATCCGCGGCTACATGTCGCAACTCGGCCCAATCGAAATCCCGTTCAAAACCTGGAATGTGGTGAACAGCAATCCTTTTTTTGTGGCGGATGAGAGCAAGGTGCCGCAGCTTGAGGAATTCATGGACAAGCTCAGGAAATCCGGTGATTCCTGTGGTGCGAAAATCACCGCGATTGCCGAGCACGTACCGGTGGGCTGGGGTGAGCCGGTGTACGATAAGCTGGATGCCGATATTGCTTACGCCATGATGAGTATCAACGCGGTG
>DATMDB010000015.1:0-15216 GCA_035558075.1 Burkholderiales bacterium | reverse complement strand
GTCGGTAACGAGGAAAATTCGCTGCGTTCCATCGGCAAGGCAGGTGCACAGCGCTGGCTCGGCATACGGCCGACCGTGCGCGGCGTGGCGATGAACCCGATTGATCACCCGCATGGCGGTGGTGAAGGCAAAACCGCCGCTGGCCAGCACCCGGTGAGCCCGTGGGGCACGCAGACCAAGGGCTACAAGACCCGCCGCAACAAGCGCACTACGGCAATGATTGTGCGCCGCCGTCATCCTATTAAAGGGTGATATGGAACCTCTAATTAGCCCCCACGCGAACCGCGTTGCATGGCAAATGTGGATGATCGCAAGAAGCGCCGCGCAGGACAGTAGTTCAGATTACGGCCAAGCGGCGCGACGCTGCCAGGGCCACATTTGCCCGCAACCCGAAGGGACGAAGCGGGGCGAGCGATTGACTTTGTCGCTCGTCGTTTGTGGACTGCAAGTACACGGCGCTCCTCGCTTCGCGTCATTCATCTCACCCCGCTGCCGTCGTGGCCGCGCGTGGACTAATTAGAGGTTCCCAATGGCGCGCTCGGTTAAAAAAGGACCGTTTGTAGACCATCATTTGATGAAGAAGGTGGAAGCGGCGCGCGCCACCAACGACAAGCGTCCGATTAAAACCTGGTCGCGACGCTCCACCGTGCTGCCGGATTTTGTAGGGCTTACTTTCGCGGTGCATAACGGAAAACAGCATGTTCCGGTGTATGTGACCGAAAACCTGGTGGGGCACAAGCTTGGCGAGTTTTCCCACACTCGCACTTTCAAGGGGCATTCAGCCGAGAGGAAAACCCCTGAGCTTGAAGAAGCCGGGAAAGAAGCGGGGAAAGAAGCGGGGAAAGAGGCCGGGAAAGAAGCGGAGAAAAAGTAAGTGAGTAAGATGAAAACATCTGCGGTGTTGCGGGGTGTGCGTTTATCGGCGCAAAAAGGCCGGCTGGTGGCGGACCAGATCCGCGGCCTGCCTGTGGACAAGGCGCTTAACATCCTCGCGTTCAGTCCGAAAAGAGGCGCGGCGATTATCAGGAAAGTACTGGAATCGGCGATTGCGAATGCTGAGCACAATGACGGCGCCGACATTGACGAACTTAAAGTAACCACCATCTGTGTCGAGCGCGGATCCAGCTTGAAACGTTTTACCGCGCGCGCCAAAGGGCGTGGCAACCGTATCACCAAGCCCACCTGCCACATTTATGTGACGGTCGGCGACAAATAAGGAAGCACCATGGGACAGAAAATACATCCAACCGGTTTCCGCCTCTCCGTGCTGCGCAACTGGAGTTCACGCTGGTACGCAAGCAGCAAGTACTTTCCAGGGATGCTGAACGAAGACATCAAGGTACGCGAGTTTCTAAGAAAGAAGCTCAGTCACGCCGCGGTGGGCAAGGTGGTCATCGAACGCCCGGCGAAGAATGCCAGGATCACCGTTTACAGCGCGAGGCCCGGTGTGGTCATCGGCAAAAAGGGTGAGGACATCGAGTCGCTGAAAGTAGAGTTGCAGAAACTCATGAACATCCCGGTGCACGTCAACATTGAAGAAATCCGCAAGCCCGAGCTCGACGCGCAACTGATTGCCGAGAGCATTGCCCAGCAACTGCAAAAGCGCATCATGTTCCGACGCGCCATGAAGCGCGCCATCACCAATGCCATGCGCCTGGGAGCGCAGGGCATCAAGATCATGAGCTCGGGGCGCCTGAACGGGATTGAAATCGCCCGTTCCGAATGGTACCGTGAAGGCCGGGTGCCGCTGCATACCTTGCGCGCTGACATTGATTATGGTTTTGCCGAAGCGAAAACCACCTACGGTGTAATCGGCGTCAAAGTGTGGGTGTTCAAGGGCGAAGTACTGGGGCAAACCGACCAGCCGCAGGCCGCGCCGCCCATCGAGTTGGAAAAGAAAGCCAGACCTCAGCGCAGTGACTTGGAGGCCAAGCGCGAGACGCCGCGCGATATCTCCCACAAGCCCAGGCTGCCCAGGCTCAAGCAGGGCGAAATTAAGGCCAAGCCCGCTGAAAGCGCCAGAACCAAAGCCAAGCGCGATAGCCAGGCCAAGGGCAAGGGGGTAGAAATCAAATCCAAAACCAAGCTGCGCGGCACGGTCAAAGCCAAAGCCGCTGCCACCGAGGCCAAATCCAAGCGCGGTGAGAGCAAAGCGAAAAAGTGAAATCAGGAGCGAAGCATGCTGCAACCAGCAAGGACTAAGTACCGCAAACAGCAGAAAGGCCGCAATACCGGAGTAGCCACGCGCGGCAATAAAGTGAGTTTCGGCGAATATGGCCTGAAAGCAATAACGCGCGGCCGCTTGACTTCGCGTCAGATCGAAGCGGCGCGCCGCGCCATGACCCATTTCATCAAGCGCGGTGGACGCATCTGGATACGCATTTTTCCCGACAAGCCGGTTTCGCAAAAACCGGCGGAAGTGCGCATGGGCAACGGTAAAGGCAATCCCGAGTACTTTGTCGCGGAAATCCAGCCCGGCAAGGTGCTGTACGAAATGGACGGAGTTAATGAGGTATCGGCGCGCGAAGCGTTCCGCCTGGCTGCGGCCAAGCTTCCGATACTGACGACATTTGTAGTACGACAGATGGGGTAGCGCGTGAAGACGGGCGAATTGAGAGCCAAGCCGGAAACGGAACTGAAGCAGGAGCTTGTGGAGTTGCTCAAAGCGCAGTTCAACCTGCGCATGCAAAAAGCGACACAGCAGCTAACCAATTTCAGCCAACTGCGCAAAGTTCGCAAGGATATTGCGCGGTTGCGCACCGTGCTTACCGAGAAGGCGAGGCAGCCATGAGTGAAGCATCCAAGCGCACCTTGAGCGGCCGCGTGGTGAGCGACAAAATGGACAAGACCGTAACCGTGCTGGTCGAGCGCAAAGTGCGCCATCCCCTGTACGGGAAAATTATCACCCGTTCCAAGAAATACCATGCGCATGATGAAAAGAACGAGTTTCACGAAGGGGATGTGGTGCTGATCGAGGAATGCCGGCCTATGGCCAAAACCAAGGCCTGGCGGGTGAGCAAGCTGATTGAAAAAGCGCACAGTATTTAAAGGAGCCCTCCGCATTTTGCCGGCAACGCAATTTGTTGAGGACTTAACCAGAGGTTCCTCTTGCTTTCATGCGGGATAATCTTTACAATTCATAGTTTTCCGATGCGTGCTTGAGCTAGCGCTTCTCGCCTGACGGGATCCAAGACTGACCGTCGACCCGCGTAAGCGGCGGCGGTTTAAGTTGGAAAGATGAACCCATGATTCAAATGCAGACAGTGCTCGATGTCGCGGACAACACCGGCGCGCGTTCCGTGATGTGCATCAAGGTGCTGGGCGGCTCGAAGCGCCGCTATGCCGGCATTGGCGACGTTATCAAGGTCACCGTCAAGGACGCTGTGCCGCGCGGACGCGTCAAGAAGGGCGAAATCTATCACGCGGTGGTAGTGCGCACCGCCAAAGGGGTGCGCCGAGCGGATGGATCGCTTATCAAGTTTGACGGCAACGCCGCGGTCCTGCTGAATCCCAAGCTGGAGCCGATTGGCACGCGTATTTTCGGCCCGGTGACGCGCGAGTTGCGCACCGAGCACTTCATGAAGATTGTGTCATTGGCGCCGGAAGTGCTGTAAGGAATTTACTCATGCGCAGAATCAAAAAAGGCGATAATGTCATTGTTACCACCGGTAAAGACAAGGGCAGGCGCGGCTCAGTGCTGCGCCTGGTGGATGCCGAGCACGTGCTGGTGGAAGGGGTGAACAAGGTGAAGAAGCATCAGAAACCCAATCCCCTGAAGAATAACACCGGCGGCATTATTGACAAGGAAATGCCCATCCATATTTCCAACGTGATGCTGTTCAATCCCACCACGCAAAAGGCCGATCGTGTCGGCATGAAGATGCTGGATGACGGGCGCAGGGTGCGTTATTTCAAGTCCAACGGCGAAATGGTGGACGTCTGAAAATAGACCGAGAGCGACATGCCCCGTTTACAGACTCTATATAGAAACACGGTAGTCAAACAGTTGATGAAACAGTTTGGCTACAAATCGGCAATGCAGGTGCCGCGCATCAGTAAAATCACGCTCAACATGGGTGTGGGCGAAGCGGTGGCGGACAAGAAAATCATGGATAACGCGGTGGCCGACATGCAGAAAATCGCCGGACAAAAGCCGGTTGTCACTAAATCGCGTAAATCCATTGCCGTCTTCAAGATCCGCAGGGGCTATCCCATCGGCTGCATGGTCACGCTGCGCGACAAGCGCATGTATGAGTTCCTTGACCGTCTGGTATCCATCGCTATTCCGCGCATCCGCGACTTCCGCGGACTCTCCGCCAAATCTTTCGACGGCCGCGGCAACTACAACATCGGGGTCAAGGAGCAGATTATTTTTCCCGAGATCGAGTACGATAAGATTGACGCCCTGCGCGGGCTGAATATAACGATTACCACCACCGCCAACACAGACGGAGAAGCGCGTGCGCTTCTCGCCGCGTTTAATTTCCCTTTCAAGAGCTGAGGTCAGAATGGCAAAAACATCGGTGATTAACCGAGATCAAAAACGCCGCGCCACGGTCAAGAAATTTGCCGCGAAGCGCGCCGAACTGCTGGCCGTCATCCGCAACACCAAGATGAGCGAAGATGACCGGCATGAGGCGAGACTAAAATTGCAGCAGCTCCCGCGCAATGCCAGCCCGGTGCGGCTCAGGAACCGTTGTGCGCTTACCGGGCGTCCGCGCGGGGTATACCGCAAATTCGGGCTGGGCCGCAGCAAGCTGCGCGAAATCGCCATGCGCGGCGAGATTCCGGGCATTACCAAAGCCAGCTGGTAACCGGAGTGAATAAGACATGAGTATGTCCGATCCTATCTCCGATATGTTGACGCGCATCCGCAATGCGCAGCTTGCGGAAAAAACGACTGTAGGAATCCCTTCCTCCAGGCTCAAAGTAGCGATCGCCCAGGTGCTCAAGGACGAAGGCTATATCGAAGACTTTGCGGTGCGCGAGTCGCAAGGCAAGGCGCTGCTTGAAATCGCCCTCAAATACTACGCGGGCCGCCCGGTGATTGAAAAAATCGAACGCGTGAGCCGGCCCGGCTTGCGTATTTACAAAGCCAACCGCGACATCCCCAAGGTGATGAACGGCCTGGGGATCGCGATCATCTCGACGCCCAAAGGGGTGATGACCGACCGTAAGGCGCGTGCCAGCGGGATGGGCGGCGAAATTCTTTGTATTGTTGCGTAACGGAACAGGCCGAGGCACACATGTCGCGAATAGGCAATAATCCCGTAGTGGTGCCAGCAGGCGTCGAAGTGACGCTGTCCCTCGGCGAAGTCGCGGTGAAAGGTCCGCTGGGGACCCTCAAACAGCGCCTCAAAGGAGACGTCATTGTTGAGCGTGAGGGCGATAAATTGAAATTCAAGGTGGCCAACGAAACGCCGCAGGCTAACATGATGTCCGGCACGCTGCGCGCATTGCTCGCTAACATGATTCAGGGCGTGACCAAGGGATTTGAGAAAAAGCTCACTTTGGTTGGCGTGGGTTTCCGTGCTCAAGCGCAGGGCGATAAGCTCAATTTGACAGTCGGTTACGCGCACCCGGTGATGCATCAGATGCCCAAAGGCATCAAGGTCGAGACGCCCTCGCAGACCGACATCGTGATCAAAGGCGCCGACAAGCAGCTGGTGGGCCAAATGGCGGCGGAAGTGCGCGCCTACCGCAAGCCGGAGCCGTATAAGGGCAAGGGCGTGCGCTATGCCGACGAAGTGGTGACCTTGAAAGAAACCAAGAAGAAGTAAGCGAAATCATGGATGACAAAAAACAGGCGCGGTTGCGCCGCTCACGCAAAACCCGCCATAAGATTGCCGAACTCAAGGTAGTGCGCCTGATGGTGCACCGTACCAACCACCATATTTATGCCCAGGTGGCCGATGCCAGCGGCGGCAAAATTTTGGTGGCGGCCTCCACGTTGGAGCGCGAGGTGCGCAAGAAACTTAAAAACGGCGGCGACATTAAGGCGGCTTCAGTGGTGGGCAAGCGCATCGCTGAAAAATCCAAGAAGCACGGCATCGCGAGCGTTGCGTTTGATCGTTCGGGGCTCAAGTATCACGGCCGCGTCAAGGCATTGGCTGAAGCCGCGCGCGAGCATGGCCTGAAATTCTAGCGGAGTAAAGCATGGTGAAAGCGCAACAAGCGGAGCAGCGCAGCGACGGCCTCAGGGAAAAGATGGTCTCAGTGAACCGCGTCACCAAAGTGGTCAAAGGCGGTCGCGTTCTCGGCTTTGCCGTGCTCACGGTAGTGGGCGATGGCGATGGCCGAGTCGGCATGGGCAAGGGCAAGGCGCGCGAAGTGCCGGTGGCAGTGCAAAAAGCCATGGACGAAGCGCGGCGCAAAATGATCAAGGTCAACCTTAAGAACGGCACGTTATACCACCCGGTGGTCGGCAAGTACGGTTCGGCGACGGTTTACATGCAACCCGCCTGCGAAGGCACCGGCATCATCGCCGGCGGCCCGATGCGAGCGATTTTTGAGGTAATGGGAGTAAGCAACGTGCTCGCCAAATGCATTGGCTCGACCAATCCCTACAACGTAGTGCGCGCTACTCTCAAGGGCTTGCAGGCGATGAACACGCCTGCGGAAATTGCGGCGAAGCGCGGCAAAAGCGTGGAACAGATTCTGGAATGAACATGGTCAATAAAAAGCAGCCCGCGAAAATCAAGCGGCAAAAGCGTGGAACAGATTCTGGAGTAAACACGGCTAAGAAAAAGCAGCACGCGAAAATCAAAGTGACTCTGGCGAAAAGCATCATCAACACCAGCGAATCACACCGCGCCACGGTGCGCGGTCTGGGCTTGCGCCGCCTCCGCCACACCGTTGAGCTCGAAGATACCCCGGCGGTGCGCGGCATGATCAACAAAGTGGGCTACCTCCTCAAATGCGAGGCATAAATGGAACTTAACGGCATCAAACCCGCTCTAGGCAGCAAGCGCGAGAAACGCCGCGTCGGGCGCGGGCCGGGCTCGGGGCTGGGCAAGACTGCGGGGCGCGGCCACAAGGGACAGAAAGCGCGCTCCGGCGGTTTTCACAAAGTCGGTTTCGAAGGCGGGCAAATGCCGCTGCAGCGCCGCCTGCCCAAGCGCGGCTTTGTCTCGCCAGGCAAGAACGACACCGCTGAAGTGCGTCTTTCCGAATTGAACACGCTGGAGACTAAGGAAATAGACCTTCTGGCGCTGAAACAGGCGGGGATTGTGCCGGCCAGGGCACTGTCAGCCAAGGTCATGCTCTCCGGCAAGATTACCCGCGCAGTCAAAATTAAGGACTTGCGGGTGAGCAAGGGCGCCCGCGCCGCCATCGAGGCTGCCGGCGGCAGTATTGAAACCGCGAAAGGATAGATGGCCACCGACAATTCACTGCTCGGGATGTACGGCAAGATGGGGGACCTCAAGAAGCGCCTCGTGTTCTTGCTGGGCGCCCTGGTGGTGTACCGCATCGGCGCGCATATTCCGGTGCCCGGCATAGACCCGGCGCATCTTGCCGATTTGTTCCGCTCGCAGCAGGGCGGGATACTCGGCATGTTCAACGTGTTTTCCGGGGGCGCGCTTTCGCGCTTTACTATTTTTGCGCTGGGCATACTGCCTTACATCTCCTCGTCAATCATCATGCAGTTGATGACGGTGGTGTCGCCTACGCTTGAGGCTTTGAAAAAAGAGGGTGAATCCGGGCGCCGCAAGATTACCCAGTACACCCGCTATGGCACGGTATTTTTGGCGACGTTCCAGGGCATGGGAATTGCGATTGCACTGGAGTCGCAGCCGGGGCTGGTGCTGGAGCCGGGGCTGATGTTTCGCTTGACCACCATGGTGACGCTGGTGACTGGCACCCTGTTTTTAATGTGGCTGGGTGAGCAGATTACCGAACGCGGCGTAGGTAACGGCATATCGCTGATTATTTTCGCGGGTATTGTCGCCGGATTGCCGCACGCCATAGGCGGGACGCTGGAATTGACCCGCACCGGGGCATTTCCCATCCCCTTGGTGCTGCTGTTATTCGTTGGCGCAATCACCATTACTGGCCTGGTGGTGTTCGTGGAGCGCGGCCAGCGCAAGATACTGGTGAATTACGCCAAGCGCCAGGTCGGGCGCAAAATTTACGGTGGGCAGAGTTCGCACCTGCCGCTGAAACTGAACATGTCGGGAGTGATTCCGCCGATTTTCGCATCCAGCATTATTTTGTTTCCGGCGACCCTTGCGGGCTGGTTCGGCAGCAGCGAGAACCTGACCTGGCTTAAGGATATCGGCGCGTTGCTCCATCCGGGTCAGCCGATTTATGTGCTGCTGTATGCCTCGGCGATCATCTTTTTCTGTTTTTTTTACACGGCGCTGGTGTTTAATCCAAAAGATACCGCCGACAACCTGAAAAAAAGTGGCGCTTTCGTGCCCGGCATCCGGCCGGGCGAGCAGACCGGGCGCTTTATCGAGCACATCATGATGCGGCTCACGCTGGCGGGAGCGCTTTACGTGACGCTGGTGTGCCTGCTGCCAGAGTTTCTAATCGTGAAATGGAACGTGCCGTTTTATTTCGGCGGCACGTCGCTCTTAATTATAGTAGTGGTGACCATGGATTTCATGGCGCAGGTGCAGGCCTACATCATGTCGCATCAGTACGAAAGCCTGCTGAAAAAAGCCAATTTCAAAGGCAGCGGCTTGCCGGCGCGCTGACCTGGGATAAGGATGGATGTTCAAACACGCGTCACGGATAAACGAGTATTTTGCGCCAAGACAAGGTGCGAGTTTTTTTGCGAGAGACGCATACTCGAAGTATGCAAGCGACGCAAAAAAACGGAGCAACGCGGTATTGGCGCATAAAGACGAAGTTTAGCCCATGGCGAAGGAAGAGACGATACAAATGCAGGGGGAGATTATGGAAACTCTTCCCAACGCCACGTTCCGCGTGAAACTTGAAAATGGACATATTGTGCTCGGGCATATTTCCGGGAAGATGCGCATGCACTACATCCGCATCCTGCCGGGAGACAAGGTGACGGTGGAACTCACTCCCTACGATTTAACCAGGGCGCGCATCGTGTTCCGCGCCAAGTAATAGAAGAGGAAGGAAGCGCAATGAAAGTACGGACTTCGGTAAAAATAATGTGCCGCAATTGCAAGATCATCCGGCGCAAGCGCGTGGTGCGCGTGATTTGCCCGAATCCCCGGCACAAGCAACGCCAGGGATAGAACCTATCTCAGCAATACTCACGTGTGCGACGGTGACGATTTTGGTGACAGTTCTAGGCGCGAGCCGCGCGGTTTGGTTATTCCAAATAAGCGGCGAGCAACGCCGAAATGGCTCAAAATCGTCCTGTCCCCCAGGGTTGCGGCCAGGAAAGCGCGCCTGCTGCGTTGCTCGTCGTTGCATAGTGGGGCTATGCGGCCTCCTCGCGCCTTGCAGTCATCGCTTTCTGGCCGGCAACGCATCGCGCGGGTATTGCTGAGATAGGTTCTGATTGAAGCTTAATTGAATAGTTTGCTCATTAACTTTATAATTCAAAATTTTTATTATTTAGGAACGTCATGGCCCGTATTGCAGGCGTAAACATTCCGAACCATCAGCACGCGGAGATCGCGTTGACCGCGATTTACGGCATCGGACGCTCTCGGGCGAGGAGAATCTGCGCCGCCGCGGGGGTCAATATTTCCGCCAAGATTAAAGATTTGTCCGATGGGGAAATGGACAAGCTGCGCGAGCAGGTGAGCAAAGTCACGGTGGAAGGCGACCTGCGCCGCGAGGTTTCAATGAACATCAAGCGGCTGATTGACCTTGGCTGCTACCGCGGCCATCGCCATCGCCGGGGTCTGCCGGTGCGCGGTCAGCGCACGCGCACTAACGCGCGCACCCGCAAAGGTCCGCGCAAAGCAGTACGGCTCGCTAAAGCACCAACTACCAACATAACAGGGAAACACTAATTTTAAGGATATCGTGCATGGTAACCAAGCCCAGCGTAAGAGTGCGCAAGAAAGCGAAGAAGAACGTGGCGGAAGGCATCGCCCATATTCACGCCTCATTCAACAACACCATCGTTACCATAACCGATCGCCAGGGTAACGCCCTGGCATGGGCGACGTCAGGTGCCGCCGGCTTCAAGGGTTCGCGCAAGAGCACGCCGTTTGCCGCCCAGGTGGCCGCCGAGAAGGCCGGCCGTGCAGCCCAGGAATGCGGCGTGAAAAATATCGAAGTACGCATCAAGGGCCCCGGCCCGGGACGCGAATCCGCGGTGCGCGCGCTCAATGCCGTGGGTTTCAAGATTACCAGCATTTCCGACGTCACCCCGGTGCCGCACAACGGCTGCCGCCCGCCGAAGCGGCGCCGCATCTAATTCAGGAAAACTTATGGCCAGAAATCTCGACGCAAAATGCCGCCAGTGCCGCCGCGAAGGCGAGAAGCTGTTTTTAAAGGGCGAGAAGTGTTTTACCGACAAGTGTTCAATTGAGCGCAGGAGCTACGCCCCCGGCCAGCACGGCCAGAAAAACACCCGCCTTTCCGGTTACGCCGTGCAATTGCGCGAGAAACAAAAACTGCGCCGCATCTACGGCCTGCTGGAGCGGCAGTTCCGCAATACCTATAAAGAGGCCGACCGCCGCAAAGGCATTACCGGCGAGACCCTTTTGCAGATCCTCGAGTCGCGTCTGGATACCGTTTCCTACCGCATGGGCTTTGGCGCATCGCGTTCCGAAGCGCGCCAGATCGTGCGCCACAACGGCATTCTGGTCAACGGCAAGCGCGTCAACATCCCGTCCTACCAGGTGCGTCCGGGGGACGTGATCGAAGTGGTGGAAAAAGCCAAGGGACATTTGCGCATCAAGGCTGCAGTGGAAGCGGCGGAAACCCGCGGTTTCCCGGAATGGATTGAAGTTGACAGTAAAGCCATGAAAGGCGTGTTCAAAGCCCGGCCGCAACGCTCTGAGCTGCCTTCGACCATCAACGAGAGTTTAGTGGTCGAGTTGTATTCGAAGTAGGGAACCTCTGATTAAACCCCGCGTGGCTGCGACGGTGGCTTTGCGGGATGCCATGCAAGGAGCGAGGAGGAAATTGTGGTCACTACCACTATGACGACGAGCGACGCCGCAGGGCGCCCGCTAAGCCCCGTCCCATCCAGGTTGCGGCCTGATTCGGCGCTGGCTTTGGCGCGCGGCTCGGCCGTAGCCCTAACTACTGCTCCTTCACCGCGCTTCGCGCCATCATCCGAATCGCGGCCGCAACGCGGCTCACGAGGGATTTAACCAGAGGTTCCTTAGTAAGCAATAGAGAGAGGGTTTAGCCATGCAAAGCAGCGCTTTTCTCAAGCCGCGTATCATAGACGTGCAGACCTTTTCACCGGTGCACGCCAAAGTGACCATGGAGCCGTTCGAGCGCGGCTACGGCCACACACTGGGCAACGCGCTGCGCCGCATCCTGCTGTCCTCGATGCCGGGCTTTGCCCCCACCGAAGTTACCATCAGCGGCGTGCTGCATGAATACTCCACGCTGGACGGCGTGCAGGAAGACGTGGTGGATATCCTGCTCAACCTCAAGGGCATCGTGCTCAAGCTGCACAACCGCCAGGAAGCGACGCTCGTCCTGAAAAAGCACGGCGAAGGCGTGGTCACAGCCGGTGATATCGAGGTCAGCCATGATGTGGAAATCATCAATCCGGATCACGTGATCGCGCATTTGACCGCCGGCGGCAAGATCGACATGCAAATCAAGGTGGAAATGGGGCGCGGCTACGTGGCCGGCACCATGCACCAGTTGACCGAGGAAAAGCGCAAGATCGGCAACATCGTGCTGGACGCCTCGTTCAGCCCGGTGCGCCGGGTGAGCTATGCGGTGGAGAGTGCGCGCGTCGAGCAGCGCACCGATTTGGACAAGCTGGTGATGGATATCGAAACCAACGGCGTGATTGATCCCGAGGAAGCGATCCGCTACGCGGCGCGCATCCTGGTTGACCAGTTGTCGGTGTTTGCCGACCTCAAAGGCACCACGGTGGAAGTGGAGCAGCCCAAAGTCCCGCAGGTGGATCCGATATTGCTGCGCCCGGTGGACGATCTGGAACTCACCGTGCGCTCGGCGAATTGCCTGAAAGCGGAAAACATCTATTACATCGGCGATCTCATCCAGCGTACCGAGACCGAATTGCTGAAAACCCCCAACCTGGGGCGCAAGTCGCTCAACGAAATCAAGGAAGTCCTGGCTTCGCGCGGGCTGACGCTCGGCATGAAGCTGGAGAACTGGCCGCCAGCGGGACTGGAAAACAAAGGATAATCCGCCATGCGCCACCGCCAAGGACTGAGAAAACTCAACCGCACCACCAGCCATCGCCTGGCGATGCTGCGCAACATGACCAATTCCCTGCTGCGCTTTGAGACCATCAAGACCACGCTGCCCAAGGCCAAAGAACTGCGCCGTGTCGCCGAGCCACTGATCACGCTGGGCAAGAAGCCTTCTCTCGCCAACCGGCGCGTGGCGTACAATCGCCTGCGCGACCGCGAAATCGTGGCCAAGCTTTTCGACGAACTCGGTCCGCGCTACGCCAAGCGCAACGGCGGATACTTACGCATCCTCAAATACGGTTTCCGCTTGGGGGACAACGCTCCGATGGCTCTGGTCGAGTTGATGGACCGCCCACAGCCCAAGGAAGAAACCAAGGGCAAAGCAGCCAAGTCCTGAGGGTTTCTTTAGAGAAAGTTCAGAAAAGAGCCCGCGGCAGACCGGGCTTTTTTTATTTTTTCATTCCGAGTGCGGCGGCGCAGAAGGGATAAGTCATCAGCTGTTGAAAGTCTTTTCTCAGTGCCTCTGCGCCTCTCCGATGAAAAGGTTTAAAATTATTTTCATGATTATCCTTTTTTCCGACTTTGGTCACGCTAGCCTGTATGTCGGGCAGGTAAAGAGCGTGCTCCACCACCATGCGCCTGACGTGCCGCAGATTGATTTGCTGCACGATGCGCCGGCGTTCAATGTCAAAGCGAGTTCGCATCTGCTTGCGGCCCTGGCGCCTCAATTCCCGCCGGATAGCGTATTCCTGGCCGTCGTGGACCCCGGTGTCGGGAACACCCGTGACGCAGTAATGTTGGCCGCCGACGGCAAATGGTTTGTCGGCCCTGACAACGGCCTGCTTTCCGTGCTGGCGGCAAGGGCAAACAACCCCCGGTTCTGGCACATCTCCTGGCGGCCGGAGATTCTTTCCAATTCCTTTCACGGACGCGATTTGTTTGCGCCGATCGCAGCGCTCGCCGCCAAGGGAGAATTTCCGCGCGACAAGATGGAAGAAATTACCTCGCTGAGAGTGCGATTCGGCTCCCAAGATTTGGCAGAAGTCATTTACATAGACCATTACGGCAACGCCATGAGCGGCTTGCGTGCGAAATTACTTGCGCCCGATTGTCAACTTCTGGTGAAAGGTGGCCGTTTGAGGCGCGCCAGGGTGTTTGCAGAGGTTCCAAGCGGGACGCCATTGTGGTATGAGAACTGCCTTGGTCTCGCTGAGATCGCGGTGAACTCCGGCAGCGCGGCAGAACGACTTGACTTGGAAATTGGCGACACCATTGAATTGGTGGAATGACCGCCATTCAATAATGAATTTCCTCTCCACTGAGAGATGGTAGAGCCTGTCCTGAGCCTATTTAAACCCCTCTCCCTTGAGGCAGAGGGCAGGGTGAGGGGGAAATTCAAATTCGCCGGTGGCAGACCGGCGGCTGGTAACTTTCTCTTGCGTGGCCAAGAGAAAGTTACCAAAGAGAAGGCCGCCTCGGCTCGCCGACTTCCCCTGCGCGCCTCGGTCAAATCGGGCGCTGCGCAACTCGCACGATCCGCTTCGCGGCCACGTGCTCAGACAGTGCTCGCTAAACTTCCCCCGATTTGTCCTCGTCGCTTGGCGGCTCACAGAGGGGAATATTTCTCAAGCCAAAACGGTTCTCTCATCACATCTGGAAAGGGCAGGGTGAGGGAATAACTGAATGACCCAACAATCACTCACCATCTGGACCATCGGCCACGGCACGCGCAGTGGCGAGGAGTTTGTGCAGATGTTGCAGAAAGCGGGCGTGCAATGCCTGGTGGATGTCAGAAGCTATCCCGGCTCGCGCCGCAATCCGCAGTTTTCCCGCGAGCCGCTGGCGTCTTTGCTTGCCAGCCAAGGCATCAAATATAAGTGGGAAGGCGAAGGCTTGGGTGGATTCCGCAAAGCCCGTCCGGACTCAAAGCATATTGCGCTTAGAAGCGAGGGCTTCCGCGGTTATGCCGATTACATGGAATCGGCGGAGTTCAAGCAGGCCATCGAGCGTTTAATTAATGACGCCGAACAAACAAAGATTGCCTACATGTGCGCGGAGCGCTTGCCCTGGCAATGCCACCGCAATCTGATTTCGGATTACCTGGTGATGCGCGGCATGCACGTCGTGCATCTTGTTGCTCAAGGCAAAACTCAGGAGCACACGCTCAACCCAATTACCCGCATTCAAAATGATATCTTGTTTTACGACGGTAAGACGCAGTTGAATCTTGAAGCTTTTTAGCGGCGATTGCGCCGAGCATACCGCTCATACCGGTATTCTACAAAACTAGAATTACGCGGATATCGTTGACATTGGTACGGGTAGGGCCGGTCACGACCAAATCGTTCAGGGCTTCGAAAAAGCTGTAGCTGTCGTTATTGGTGAGAAGCTTCCGGGCTTTCACGCCGCGATCTGCGGCGCGCTTCGGGGTGTCGGGGGTAATCAGAGCGCCGGCATTGTTTTCCGTCCCGTCCGAACCGTCGGTGCCGCAGGAAAGCGCATAAACATTTTTCAAGCCGTTCAAATCCATTGCCAGCGAGAGCAGGAACTCGGTGTTGCGTCCGCCCCGGCCGCTGCCTTTCACCGTCACGGTGGTTTCCCCGCCCGAAATCAGCGCCACCGGCGGTTTCCAAGGCTCGCCATGCTTAAGGATTTGGCGGGCCAGAGCGCCAAAAACCTTCGCTACTTCCCGCGCTTCGCCGGTGATGGTATCGCCCAGAACCGCGGCCTTTACGCCTTGCTTGCGGAAATATTTGGCCGCTGCGAGCAGAGAATTATGTGCTGTTGCGATCACTCGATTCTCAACTTTGCGGAAAATCGAATTTCCCGGTTTGGGTGTTTCTTCGAGCTTGCCTTCGTTGCCTTTTTGCAGAATGCTCATCACCGCCCCCGGCGCTTTGACCTGGTAGCGGGCAATTATCGAAAGCGC
>DATMDB010000014.1:0-3060 GCA_035558075.1 Burkholderiales bacterium | reverse complement strand
CTGCTCGGCTTGATGCTCCGCCATCAAAGCACCGGTTAGCTCATTCAAGTCGCCATCCATGATCTGGTCAATCTTGTACAAGGCGAGATTGATGCGATGGTCAGTCACCCGCCCCTGAGGAAAATTATAGGTGCGGATGCGCCCGGAACGGTCGCCGCTGCCAACCAGCGATTTGCGGGTCGCGGCCTGTTTAGCCTGCTGCTCGCGCAGCTGCTTGTCCTTGATGCGCGCCGCAAGAATCGCCAGCGCCTGCGCCTTGTTTTTGTGCTGCGAGCGGCCGTCCTGGCATTCCACCACGATTCCGGTCGGCAGATGCGTCACCCGCACCGCGGAGTCAGTTTTGTTGACGTGCTGCCCTCCCGCACCTGAAGCGCGGAAGGTGTCTATACGCAGTTCCGCAGGATTGAGCACCACGTCGGAAATTTCATCGACTTCGGGAAGCACCGCCACCGTGCAGGCGGAAGTATGGATGCGCCCCTGCGTCTCGGTTTCCGGCACGCGCTGCACGCGATGGCCCCCGGACTCGAACTTCAGCTTGGAATACGCACCTTTGCCGATGATCTTGGCGATGATTTCCTTGTAACCGCCAATGTCAGAGGGGCTTTCGGAAATGATTTCCACCTGCCAGCGCTGCCGCTCGGCGAAGCGCGCGTACATACGGAACAGGGTTCCGGCAAACAGCGCCGATTCGTCGCCGCCGGTGCCTGCACGGATTTCCAGAAAAATGTTGCGCTCGTCGCTGGGGTCCTGCGGCAGTAATTTCTTTTGCAGCTCGGATTCGATGCGTGCGAGTTTCTCGCGCCCCTCGCGGATTTCGGTCTCCGCGAATTCGCGCATTTTCGGGTCGGACTGCATTTCCTGCGCCGCCTGCAGGTCGCGCTCGCCGGATTGATAGGCCCCGTACAATTTAACCACCGGCGTGATCTTCGCGTGCTCGCGGGTGAGCCTTCGGTAACTTTCCAGGTCCGCGGTGGCGTTTTCGCTGCTTAGGATTTGGTTGAGTTGTTTGAGGCGGTTGCTAAGTAGGGAAAGCCTGGCGGCAATGCTTTGTTTCATTCTTGTCGGTGTATTTGATAAAGGCGGTTGATCAAGGCCACCAGTTGTTCGCGGTCGTCAGAGAGCGCGTGGTTCAGCACATGAGTGGGAACATGCAGGAATTTGTTGGTCAGCGCGCGGCTTAGGGATTCCATCACCTGCCGGGCATCGGCGCCGCGTTCGAGGAGCCGCAGGGCGCGCTGCAGCTCGCGGCGGCGGCCGCGTTCCGCATGGTCGCGCAAAGCACGTATGGTGGGGACGAGTTCGCGCGTTTCCAGCCAATGCACGAAACTGATCACGTTGGATTCGATGATGGCCTCGGCCTGCGCCACCGCGCCTTGGCGCGCATCCATCCCGCTTTGCACCAGGTGCGCAAGATCATCCACCGTGTAGAGAAACACGTCGTCCAGTTTTCCGGCCTCGGCCTCGACATCACGCGGCACCGCGAGGTCAACCAGCAGCATCGGGCGGTGTTTGCGCATCCTGATCGCCCGTTCCAGCATGCCCTTGCCGAGGATCGGCAGGGGACTCGCGGTGCAGGTAATCACCACGTCCTGCAACGCCAGCTGTTCCGGCAATTCATTAAGCGTGATGGCGTCGCCATTGAAACGTTGCGCCAGTGCCGCGGCGCGCTCCAGCGTGCGGTTGGCGACGGTCATGCGCCTGGGGGCGCGCGCTGCAAAATGCGCGGCGCACAACTCAATCATTTCCCCGGCGCCGATCAACATCACATGCTGTCCGGAAATAGCGGGGAAAATGCGCTCGGCAAGGCGCACTGCCGCCGCCGCCATGGAAACCGAATTCGCGCCGATATCGGTGTGGCTGCGCACTTCCTTGGCCACCGAAAAAGAGCGCTGAAACAATTTATGCAGCAGCAATCCCAGGGTGCCGGCTTCTTCGGCGGTGCGCACCGCCTGTTTGATCTGGCCGAGGATCTGCGGCTCGCCCAGTACCATTGAATCCAGCCCGCTCGCCACTCGGAACGCGTGTTTCACCGCTTTCTCCCGCGGCAGGGTGTAAAGATAGGGCTGGATATGCTGGGCCTTGAAATGGTGGTAATCCGCCAGCCATTCGACCGCCATTTCAGGTTCGGGTGTGTTGCAATAGACCTCAGTGCGGTTACAGGTGGAAATGATTGCCGCCTCGCTAACCGATCTGTGATTTACCAGGTCGCGCAAGGCCTCGCCCAAAGTTTGCGCGTGAAACGCCAGCCGCTCGCGCATTGAAAGCGGCGCGGTAACATGGTTGATGCCAACGGCAAACAACTGCATGGCCGGTAACCGGGAAAAGAAGGAAAAAGTGAGAATATTATAGCATTGGCGCGGTTGGTAAAAGATTGCGCCTGCGCCCCATCGCGTCGAAATGCGGCGCTTCCAGAAGCCGGAAATGAAAACGGACACCCGCCGGCCAAGGCGAAGGTGTCCGTTAAGTGATTAACTACTGGCGCTTAGCTTTTTTTGTCCTTGGCTTTGGCGGCCTTGCAGTCTTTTTCGCTCATCGCCGAAAAGCCTTTGCCTTTGCAGGCGTTCTGGCCTTTGCATTCGTTCTTGGCAGACTTGCAATCGCTCTTGCCTTTGCAAGCATTCACGCCTTCACAGTGAATCTTGCCATCTTCTGCCGCAATGGCGCTGCCGATTCCGGCTGTGGCAAACATTCCGGCCGCGGCGCAGGCCAAGGCGATTCCTGTGAGCTTTTGAACTGCTGTCATGGTTTGTGTCTCCTGAAAGTTGAAAAAAGCCCGGTTTTTGTAGTCCGGCTTGCGCCCGGACCGGTTCATAATGCGACCGAACTGCGCATTGATGAATTCGAGTATGTCTTAGTCGGAAAAGTTGCAATTCTATTACATTAACGCAGCTCTGCGGTTTCAGTTGACCGGCCTCGCTGTTTTGGCGCGCGGTCTGCCCGGGTGCCAGCAACATCAAAATACGGTAAAATTTGTAGTTTGGATTCACTAAAAGTTCACATTATATGTCTTCACCCGCAATACAAGCGATTTCCAGACGCACCAGCGTGGGCGTGAAAATA
>DATMDB010000013.1:0-5155 GCA_035558075.1 Burkholderiales bacterium | reverse complement strand
TTGGCCCATCCTTGGGCGTGGCGCCCTCAGGCAGGTGGATATGCACGTCGTTTTTCTGATAAAAATCCTCGGGTATGCCGAGAGCGCGCGAGCGGCTGCGCACGACTGACAGCGCCGCCTGCACCGATTCCGTCATCACTTCCCCGAGCTTGCCGGTAGTAATGGTCTTGCCCTTGCCGGGTAATACCACGGCCTCGATGGTAAGCAGTTCGCCACCCACTTCGGTCCAGGCAAGCCCCGTCACTTGGCCGACCTGGTTGTTTTTCTCGGCCATGCCGTAAGTGAAGCGCCTTACCCCCAGGAATTTGTTGAGGTTGCGCGAAGAGACGGTGATGGTTTGCTCGCGTTTCTTGAGCACCAGGGTTTTCACCACTTTGCGGCAGATTTTGGAAATTTCCCGCTCGACTCCGCGCACTCCGGCTTCGCGGGTGTAGTAGCGCGTGATATCGCGCATCGCGCTTTCAGAGATGACGATTTCGTTTTCCTTGAGGCCGTGGTTCTTCATCTGCTTGGCCAGCAGGTAGCGCATGGCAATGTTGATTTTCTCGTCTTCCGTGTAACCCGAAAGTCTTATCACCTCCATGCGGTCCAACAGCGCAGGCGGGATGTTCAATGTATTTGCGGTGGCAACAAACATAACGTCGGAAAGGTCGTACTCCACCTCGATGTAATGATCGGTGAAGGTATGGTTCTGCTCGGGATCCAGCACTTCCAACAGCGCGGAAGACGGATCGCCGCGGAAATCCATTCCCATCTTGTCAACTTCGTCGAGCAGGAACAAGGGGTTCCGCACGCCGATTTTGGTCATGTTCTGCAGGATTTTTCCGGGCATCGAACCGATGTAAGTGCGGCGGTGGCCGCGGATTTCCGCCTCGTCGCGCACCCCGCCCAGGGACATGCGCACGAACTTGCGGTTGGTGGCGCGCGCAATGGATTGCCCGAGCGAGGTCTTGCCGACCCCGGGCGCTCCCACCAGACACAGGATAGGAGCTTTCAGCTTATCCACGCGTTGCTGCACCGCCAGATATTCGACGATGCGTTCCTTGACTTTTTCCAAGCCGTAATGGTCTTTTTCCAGTATCGCTTCGGCAGCCGTAAGATCCCTGCTGATCTTGCTTTTTTTCTTCCACGGCAGAGCCACCAGCGCCTCGATATAATTGCGCACTACGGTGGCCTCCGCCGACATCGGCGACATCAGTTTGAGTTTCTTGAGTTCCGATTCGGCCTTGTTGCGCGCTTCCTTGGGCATATGCGCAGTCTTGATTTTCTTTTCCATTTCGTCCACATCGCCGCCTTCTTCAAGTTCCCCCAACTCTTTCTGGATTGCCTTCACCTGCTCGTTGAGGTAGTACTCGCGCTGGCTTTTTTCCATCTGGCGCTTGACCCGCCCGCGGATGCGCTTTTCCACCTGCAAAATGTCGAGTTCGGTCTCAAGCAGTCCCAACAGATGCTCGAGGCGCTGTTTCACGTCGAACATCTCAAGCACTTCCTGTTTCTGCTCAAGCTTTAGCGGCAGGTGTGCGGCGATGGTGTCGGCAAGGCGACCGGGTTCGTCAATCCCGGAAAGCGAGGTCAGGATTTCCGGCGGGATTTTCTTGTTGAGCTTCACGTACTGGTCGAATTGGCCCAGGGTGGCGCGGCGCATCGCCTCGACTTCGTGGCTCTCCACATGGTCAGGAGGTACCAGTTCCGCCTGCACCATGTAATGCGTCTTGGCGTCTATGATTTGCCTGATGTTGGAGCGCTGGCTGCCTTCCACCAGCACTTTGACGGTACCATCCGGCAATTTAAGCATTTGCAGGATGTTCGCCACGCTTCCGACCTTGTACATGTCTTCCGGGGACGGGTCGTCCTTGGCGGCCGATTTTTGCGCCACCAGCAGAATGCTTTTACCTGTTTCCATGGCGGTATCCAGCGCTTTTATGGATTTGGGTCTTCCCACGAACAGCGGGATCACCATGTGCGGGAACACCACTACATCACGCAGCGGTAAAAGCGCTAACAACTGTTCAGCAACCGGATCTTGTTGAGTCATGTTGTTTCACCCGAAAAGTGAATGTAAAACAAATATGAGGGCAGTCTTCTGCAATTCAAGAAGCGCAAGATTTTGTTGCGAGGCCATCCAAGTCGCGGTACCAAGCCCGTTCACGCCGAGCCGGCAACCTTGGGCTGGTCGGAATAGATCAGTAACGGCTTGATGTCGCCGTGGATCACGCCTTCATCAATCACAACCTTTACCACGTTCTCCATCGAAGGCAGATCGAACATGGTATCGAGCAAGGTCAACTCGAGAATGGAACGCAAGCCGCGGGCGCCGGTTTTGCGCGCGAGCGCCTTCTTGGCAATCGCCTTCAGCGCCTGCTCGCGCACTTCCAGCTCCACCGCTTCCATGCCGAACATTTTCTGATACTGCTTGAGCAACGCGTTCTTGGGTTCGGTAAGAATCTGAACCAGCGCCGATTCGTCGAGTTCCTCGAGGGTGGCAACCACCGGCAGGCGCCCGACAAATTCCGGGATCAGCCCGTATTTGATGAGATCTTCCGGCTCCACATCGCGCAACACCTGCCCGATGTTCTTGCGGTTATCCTTGCTCTGCACATCCGCGCCGAAGCCGATTCCGCCTTTCTGCGAGCGGTTACGGATGACCTTATCCAGCCCGTCAAAAGCGCCGCCGCAAATGAACAGGATATTGGTAGTGTCTACCTGCACAAACTCCTGGTTGGGATGCTTGCGCCCGCCCTGCGGCGGCACCGAAGCGATCGTGCCTTCGATAAGCTTCAGCAGCGCTTGCTGCACGCCTTCACCGGAGACATCGCGGGTAATCGAGGGATTGTCGGACTTGCGGGAAATCTTGTCGATTTCGTCTATGTAAACGATGCCGCGCTGCGCTTTCTCGACTTCGTAATCGCATTTCTGCAGCAGCTTCTGGATGATGTTTTCCACGTCCTCGCCGACGTAGCCGGCTTCGGTAAGCGTGGTGGCGTCCGCCATCACGAACGGTACGTTGAGGAGCCGCGCCAGCGTTTGCGCCAGCAGCGTCTTGCCCGAGCCGGTGGGGCCAATCAGCAGGATATTGCTCTTGGCGAGCTCGATATCATCGTTCTTGGTCAGGCTCTTCAGGCGCTTGTAGTGGTTGTACACGGCCACCGAGAGGATTTTTTTCGCCTGCTCCTGGCCGATCACGTACTGATCGAGAATCTTGCGAATCTTATGCGGCACCGGCAAATCCGACTTGCCCGGCTTGCCGCCGGTCTCGCCGTGCGCCTCTTCACGGATGATGTCATTGCAGAGCTCTATGCACTCATCGCAGATAAATACCGACGGTCCGGCAATGAGCTTGCGCACTTCGTGCTGGCTCTTGCCGCAGAAGGAGCAATAAAGCAGTTTTTCGCCGCCGATTTTATCCGACATAACTCGTTTCCCCGTGGCTTATTAGATTATACGACATCAGGCAACGCCTTCAGTTCTGCTCACCAGTACTCTGTCCGTGATTCCATACTTCACCGCGTCCTCGCCGCTCAGGAAATTGTCGCGGTCAGTATCTTTCTCGATGGTCTTGATGCTCTGTCCGGTATGCTTGGCCATGATCTCATTCAGGCGCTGCCGCAGATAGAGGATCTCCTTGGCGTGAATTTCTATGTCGGAGGCCTGCCCCTGAAAACCGCCCATCGGCTGGTGAATCAATACCCGCGAATTGGGCAGGCAGAAGCGCTTGCCTTTGGCTCCCGCCGCGAGCAAAAGCGCACCCATGCTCGCTGCCTGACCGACGCAAAGGGTGCTCACGTCCGGCTTGATAAACTGCATGGTGTCGTAAATCGCCAGCCCGGCTGATACCGAGCCGCCGGGGGAGTTGATATAAAAATAAATCTCCTTATCAGGGTTTTCTGATTCGAGAAACAGGAACTGCGCCACGATAAGATTGGCGGTGACCTCATCCACCTGCCCAACCAGGAACACCACACGTTCCTTCAAGAGGCGCGAATAAATATCATAAGCACGCTCGCCGCGCCCGCTCTGCTCGATCACCATCGGGATCAAGCCCAGGTCTTGCGGTTCCCGATCACGGATTTGCATCATTTAAACGTTCCCCATCAGTTCGTCAAAGCTCATCGGCTTGTCTTCCACCTTCGCCTGCTTCATTACCCATTCCACCACGTTATCTTCCAGCACCATCGCCTCGATGTCGTTCAGGCGCTCCGGAGAGGAATAATACCACTTCACCACCTGGTCCGGGTGTTCGTAGCTTTGCGCGTGCTCTTCGACGATGATGCGCACCTGTTCCGGCTTGGGTCGAAGATCGTGAATTTTTATCAGCTCGGCGATAATCAGGCCGAGGTTGACGCGGCGCTTAGCTCGCTCTTGGAAAAGGTCGTGCGGCATCGGCGCGTCCTGGGTTTTTACGCCGCGCGATTCGAGGTCCTTGCGCGTATTTTCCATCAAGCGGTGGATTTCCATGTCCACCAGCGACTGGGGAAGCTCGACCTGAGTGGCGTTAAGCAACGCTTGCATCGCCTGATCCTTGATTCTGGCTTGCACGCGGGTTTTTGCTTCCCTCAGCAGATTGTCCTTGATCTCGCGCTTCAGTTTCTCCAGGTCACCATCTTGCACGCCGAAGTTTTTGGCAAACTCGGCGTCGATATCAGGCAGCTTGGGTGCCGCAACCCGTTTCAGCGTAACGTCGAAAGACGCTGTTTTTCCTGCCACCTCCTTGCCATGGTAATCCTCCGGAAAAGTTAATTCAAATGCCTTGGTTTCGCTCGCGCGCATCCCGGCAATCTGTTTTTCGAATTCCGGCAGCAAGCGCCTTTCCCCCAGCACTAAGACCAAATCCTTGCCTTGGCCGCCGGCGAATTCCCCGCCGGCTATGGTGCCGCGGAAATCAAGAGTCACCTGGTCGCGTTCCTCGGCTTCACGCTCTACAGCATGATAAGAAGTGTGTCGCTTGCGCAAAGTCTCCAGGGTTTTCGCTACTTGCTCTTCCCCCACTTCCACCACCGGCCGGCTGATCTGTGCCCCGGAAAAACCGCCGAGCTTCACTTCAGGATATATTTCAAAAGTGGCGGTATATTCGAATTGTTGGCTTCCGGCCTGTGACGGCTTGGCCTCGAATTTGGGATAGCCCGCAACTCTTAAGTTTCGCTCGCGCACCGCATCG
>DATMDB010000012.1:0-5523 GCA_035558075.1 Burkholderiales bacterium | reverse complement strand
ATCCCGAAGCGCAGGAAGCGCAACAATGCGAACCCTATCTTGAGCGGCAGATTGCTTTGCTTCAACCCAAGCTGATTGTCGCGTTGGGGAAGATTGCGGTGCAGAACCTGCTCAAAGCGGACGCCACCATCGCCAGCCTGCGCGGACGGCTGCATGATTACCGGGGTATTCCGCTCATCGTGACCTACCATCCGGCCTATCTGCTGCGCAATCTTCCTGACAAGGCCAAGGCCTGGGCGGATTTATGTTTCGCCAGAAAAACCATGCGGGAGTTGTAATCGCGATTTTCGCCCCCACGTGAGGACACAAACCAATCCTGAACAGGAGAACTCCATGCATAGAATATCGGCTTACCCGTTATTGCTGTTGGCCGCTTTAAGCCTTGGCGGCTGCGGTTACAATACCTTGCAATCCACCGATGAACAAATCAAGGCGAGCTGGGCGGAAGTGCTCAACCAGTACCAGCGCCGCGCCGATTTGGTGCCGAATCTGGTGAACACGGTGAAGGGCTTCGCGCAGCAGGAAAAAGACGTGCTGCTGGGCGTGACCAACGCCCGCTCCAAGGTCGGGGCGATCCAGGCCACCCCTGAACTGATTAACGATCCGCAAGCGTTTGCCAAATTCCAGCAGGCGCAAGGCGAGCTGACATCCGCCTTGTCGCGTCTTCTGGTGGTGGCGGAAAATTATCCGCAACTCAAGTCCGACGCCAATTTCCGCGATTTGCAGGCGCAGCTCGAGGGCACGGAAAATCGCATCACGGTGGCGCGCAACCGCTACATTAAGGCGGTGCAGGAATACAACGTCACGGTGCGCTCCTTCCCCAGCAACCTCACGGCGATGCTGTTCGGTTTCCAGGTGAAGCCCACATTCACCGTCGAAAACGAAAAGGAAATCGCCAAGCCGCCCAAGGTTGATTTTTCCGCGCCGGCGCCCGCGAATAAATGATTCGCGCTTGGGCGCAAGCCTTATTGCTGCTGGCTCTGGGCCTCGGCATTGCGCATGCCGAGGTTGCAGTTCCCCCGCTTAAAGCGCGGGTCACCGATTTAACCGCCACCTTAAGCCGCGAACAGCAAGCGCGCCTGGTACAGGAATTGCAGGATTTCGAGGCGAAAAAAGGCAGCCAGCTTGCAGTTCTCATCGTGCCTACTACGCAGCCTGAAACAATCGAGCAATACGGCATTCGCGTGGTCGATTCCTGGAAGCTCGGCCGCAAGGGAGTGGACGATGGCGCACTGCTGCTGATCGCCAAGAATGACCGCGGTCTGCGCATCGAGGTGGGCTACGGCCTGGAAGGCGCGCTTAATGACGCAACGGCGAAGCGCATTGTGAATGAAATTATCGTGCCGCGTTTCAAGGCGGGCGATTTTTACGGCGGCATCGAGGCAGGCATACAGAGCATAATAAAGGTGATCGGTGGTGAGCCCTTGCCCCCGCCCAAGCGTTCCAGATCTTCGTCGTCCAATTTTAACAATATTGAACCGTTTTTATTTGTTGGTTTCATGCTGGTGATCGTGGTGGGGGGAATGCTGCGCGCCGTGTTCGGGCGTTTTGCCGCTGCAACCCTCATCGGAACAGTTGCGGGATTGCTCGCGTGGCTGATCATCGCACCCTTGGTTGTGGCGATCATCGTCGGTGTCATTGGTTTCCTGTTTACGCTGCTGGGCGGCGGCCGCAGCTGGTACGGCGGGATTGGCGGTTACACTGGCGGCGGTTTCAGTGGAGGCGGTTTCAGCGGGGGAGGCGGCGGCTTTGGCGGCGGCGGCGCTTCCGGGAGCTGGTGATGATGAAGCCAACGCGCTTGTTCAAACATCTCGTTACCGGCCGCTTGGCGGTGATGCGCGTTCTGCCGCCGCGTGCCATGCGCGCGATCGAGCAGGCGATTCGCGAGAGTGAAGCTGGTCATGGGGGGCAAATCCGTTTTGCAGTCGAACCCGCATTGGATTTTGCGGCGCTGATGCGCGGACAAAGCGCACGTCAACGCGCCATTGAAGTATTTTCGCAGTTAAGAGTATGGGATACCGAGCACAACAACGGCGTGCTGATTTATCTTTTACTTGCTGACCGTGACGTGGAAATCATCGCCGACCGCGGAATACACGCGAGGCTTGGAAAAGCGGGTTGGGAAACCGTCTGCCGTGAAATGGAGCAGTCTTTCCGGCAAGGGCGGTTTGAAGAAGGGGTCGTCGCCGGAATCAAGGCAGTGGGCGGCCACCTGGAGAAACATTTTCCGAATCGGCCCGCCGCACCCAACGAATTGCCGGACCGGCCGGTTATTATCTAGCGGTTTATGCTTCGATCCTGACCTGCGCGTGCCTGCGATAAAGATACGCCATCGTTCCACAGATGAAAAAACCAAAAATAACGATCACCGTAAAAACAGAGACACCCAGTCTGTCCAATACCGCATAAACGCCGAGCATGGCAAGGATGCTCAAGTTCTCGTTGAAGTTCTGCACCGCTATCGAGTGACCGGCGCCCATCAATAAATGCCCGCGGTGTTGGAGCAGCGCGTTCATCGGCACGATGAAGAAACCCGAAAACGCGCCGATAACGAGCAGCATGGCGATGGCAATGTACAGGTTGCTGACAAAAATCATCAGCATCAGGCTTAAACCCATGGCGATGCCCACCGGCAGGATGCTCACCGATTTTTCCAGCTTCACGAATTTCGCGGCTATCACTGATCCAATCGCAATGCCAAGCGCGACCACAGCGGTCAGCTGCGTGGCTTTGTCCAATCCAAACTTAAGCACCACTGCCGCCCAGGCGAGCACAATGAGCCGCAGCGTCGCGCCCACTCCCCAGAACAGAGTGGTGACTGCCAGTGACACCTGGCCGAGCGGATCGCGCCACAGCAGTTTAAAGCAGTGCCAGAAATCGTGCAGAATGTAAAAAACGTTTTTTTTCGGCAGCTTGTGGTCGGGAGCCACTCTTGGAATATAGAGATTGAATACCGCAGCGACGAAATACAGACCGAGAATAGCCGAGATGGCGAATTCAGGCGGTGTGTTGATGCCGCTTTCGAAGTTGGGAATGTCCAATATTTTCAGATAGCGATTTGCGATCGCCGGGTTTACCATGAAGCTGCCCATGACAGCTCCTAAAATAATCGCAGCGACGGTAAGGCCTTCCATCCATCCGTTTGCCAGCACCAATTTTTGCGGAGGCAGATATTCGGTGAGAATGCCGTATTTCGCCGGTGAATACATCGCCGCGCCGATGCCGACTACGCCATATGCGTAAAATGGATGCACGCTGATCAGCATCACGAGGCACCCCGCGAATTTCACCGCGTTGCTGATGAACATCACCTTGCCCTTGGGCAGGGCGTCGGCGAACGGCCCGACGAAGGGCGCAATCGCGATGTAAGAAAATACGAAGAACTGATTCAATACCGGTCTTTGCCAGTCCGGTGCATTCAGCTGCATGAGCAGGGCAATCGCCGCAAACAGCAAGGCATTGTCGGCAAGAGCGGAAAAAAATTGCGCCGCAAGAATAATGTAAAAGCCGCGGTTCATCCTCTGGAACGGATTTTGTGAATTTAATTGTTATGTAGTCTGGTAAATTCTGGCAGCTTTATACCATGAAACCGTGAATACTGCCATGTATTTACCGCCGGATCTACCCGAAGCGGGCAATTTATGTTTGAATAGCACGCTGCGCTCCGCGCCCCAGAACAGAACCTATCATGTCCCGTCCGCTTCAGGTCCGCATCAACCTCGCCGCGCTGCAAAACAATCTCGCCGTGGCACGGCAGCGCGCACCCGATTCGCGCATCATGGCGGTGATCAAGGCGAATGGCTACGGCCATGGCCTGTTGCGCGTGGCGCGGGCGCTCGCCGGCGCCGAAGGATTCGCGGTGATTGATCTCAATGACGCCGTGATCTTGCGCGATGCGGGATTCAGGCAGCGGATGTTGCTGCTGAACGGGTTCTACAGTCCTGAGGAATTGCCGGTGATCACCGAGTACAGTCTCACGCCGGTGATTCACCAGCAGCAGCAGGTGGACGGGCTTGGCTCCGCCGTGCTGCCGGTCAAGCTGGATGTATTTCTCAAGCTCAATACCGGAATGAACCGTTTGGGTTTCAAGCCAGGAGCGTTCCCCTCCGCTTTGAGCGCGCTCAAGCAAAACCGGCTTGTCTCCGGCATTACCCTGATGACGCACTTTGCCTGCGCCGACGACGCGCAGGGCATTGTCGGGCAATTCGAGCAATTCAACAAAATTACTGCGCGCGAAACCCTACCGCGCAGTCTTGCGAACTCCGCGGCGCTGCTGCGCTATCCGGAAACTCACGGCGACTGGGTGCGGCCGGGCATCATGCTCTATGGTTCTTCGCCTTTTGCCGAGACCAGTGCAGGGCAACTTGGCTTACGGCCGGCGATGACTCTGCAGAGCCAGATCATTGCGACACAGGATTTACAGTCGGGTGACAAAGTGGGTTACACCGGCCTTTTCACCGCGGAGAAAGCCATGCGTGTCGGCATCGTTGCTTGTGGTTACGCCGACGGCTATCCGCGCCACGCCCGCACCGGCACGCCGGTAAACGTCAACGGCAAAATCACCCGCACTCTCGGTAGAATTGCCATGGACATGCTGTGCGTGGATTTGAGCGAAGTCCCGGGCGCCAGCATCGGTACGCCGGTGACACTCTGGGGCGAAGGCAATCCCATTGAAGATGTAGCGAAGGCGGCAGGGACGGTCAGCTACGAATTGTTCACCAAATTGAATTCGCGCGTGCCGGTAGTCGAAACTCATGACTAAACCTAGATCCGTCTATACCTGCACCGAGTGTGGCGGGCAAACGCCGAAATGGCAGGGGCAGTGCCCGCATTGCTCGGCATGGAATACCCTGGTCGAAACGGTAGTTGAAGCCGTTTCCAAAAACCGTTTCGGTTCCACCGCAGCGAGCAAGCTGCAATCCTTGGGTGAGGTTGAAGCGCGGGAACTCCCGTACCAGCCCACCGGAATATCCGAGTTTGACCGCGTGCTGGGCGGGGGGCTGGTGCAGGGCGCGGTGGTGTTGTTGGGCGGCGACCCGGGTATCGGCAAATCCACTCTGCTGCTGCAAGCGCTGTGCCATATGGGCGCGCAGCACAACGTGCTCTACGTGAGCGGCGAAGAATCGGCGCAGCAAATCGCGCTGCGCGCGCGGCGCCTCGGGCTCGATGCCAAACCGCTGCAATTGCTCGCTGAAATCCAGCTGGAAAAAATTCTCGCTACTCTAAGCTCGCAAAAGCCGGAAGTGGCGGTGATGGATTCAATTCAGACCTTGTATTCCGAAGCGCTGCAATCGGCGCCGGGCTCGGTGGCGCAGGTGCGCGAATGCGCGGCGCAGCTCGCGCGCTACGCCAAGCAAAGCGGCACGGCGATTATTTTTATCGGGCACGTGACCAAGGAGGGAACCCTGGCCGGCCCGCGCGTACTGGAGCACATCGTGGACACCGTGCTGTATTTCGAAGGCGACACGCATTCCAGCTTCCGCTTGATCCGCGCGGTGAAAAACCGTTTCGGCGCGGTCAACG
>DATMDB010000011.1:0-3732 GCA_035558075.1 Burkholderiales bacterium | reverse complement strand
TGCCGCATGAGCCAGAGCATGGGCGCATTCCAGCGCCGGGATGATTCCTTCGAGATGGCACAGATCGTGGAAAGCTTTCAGCGCTTCGTCGTCTGTGACGCTCACGTATTCCGCGCGCCCGCTGTCCTTGAGCCAGGCGTGTTCGGGGCCGACGCCTGGATAATCGAGCCCGGCGGATATCGAGTGGGTTTCAAGAATCTGACCATTTTCATCCTGCATGAGATAACTACGGCTGCCGTGCAACACGCCGGGCTTGCCCGCGCACAGCGTCGCAGCGTGCTTGCCTGTCGCAATACCCATGCCCCCGGCTTCCACGCCGATGAGCCGCATGTTCTGGTCTTCGATATAGGGATAGAACAGTCCCATGGCGTTGGAACCGCCGCCGACACAAGCGATCAGCGCGTCCGGCTGGCGCCCAAACATTTCCAGCATCTGGGTTTTCGCTTCGCGCCCGATGACGGACTGGAAATCGCGCACCATCATCGGATAAGGATGCGGTCCCGCAACGGAACCGATTATATAAAACGTATTTTCGACGTGGGTCACCCAGTCGCGCATCGCTTCATTAAGCGCGTCCTTAAGGGTTTTCGATCCGGACTCCACGGGAACCACGCTGGCGCCCAAAAGCTTCATGCGGTAGACATTGGTGGCTTGGCGCTTGATGTCTTGTGAGCCCATGTACACCACGCATTCCATGCCGTAGCGCGCCGCCACAGTCGCCGTTGCCACCCCATGCATGCCGGCGCCGGTCTCCGCGATCACCCGCGGTTTGTCCATGCGGCGCGCCAGCAGACCCTGCCCCACGGTGTTGTTGATCTTGTGTGCCCCGGTGTGGTTGAGGTCTTCGCGTTTTAACAGAATCTGCGCGCCTCCCAGCTGCTGCGACAAGCGCGCGGCGTGGTAAATCGGGCTCGGACGCCCGACATAATGCTTGAGCTCGTACGCGAATTCGGCCTGGAATTCCGGGTCGTCGCGGTAATTCTGATAAGCTTGGCGCAGTTCATCCAGGGCGTGGATCAGCGTTTCGGCAACAAATACGCCGCCGTATTTGCCGAAATGGCCATGCTCGTCCGGAAGGTCATACATCTGCATTTATGCGCTCCTGACTCCTTGCATGAATGCGGCAATTTTCGCCGCATCCTTGATGCCTTTTTCCGATTCCACGCCGCTCGAAACATCCACCGCCCAGGGCCGTACCTGCCTGATCGCGCGCGCCACGTTCGCAGCATTCAGCCCGCCGGAAAGAATAATCGGCAAAGGCAGATTGGCTGGAATCAAGCTCCAATCGAAGGCCTCGCCGGTGCCGCCGTAAGCGCCTTCGCTGTGTGCATCCAGCAACAGCCCTTTTGCATCGTGATAGCGGGATGCGTATTGTAGCAAATCCATGCCCTTCCTGACTCGCACTGCCTTGATATAGGGCATGCCGAACCGGGCACAGAACTGCGGTGGTTCGTCGCCGTGAAATTGTAATAAATCAAGACGCAGTGCGCCAAGAATCGTTTGCACTTGTTGTTCTACAGGATTGACGAACACGCCCACACGCGTGACAAAAGGCGGCAACACTCCACTTACTTTATTTGCCTGATGTACAGAAATAAAGCGCGGGCTGTCTTCATAAAACATGAGTCCAACGGCATGCGCGCCAAGCTCTGCCGCCGTCACAGCGTCCTGCCCGCGCGTGATGCCGCAGATTTTGATCCGGGTTACCATGAAGATTGCCGGGTTTAGGGAAAAAGCAGCATGGTACGATTAAAACCCGCTATGCGCCACTTCGCGTCGTAGCGCACGCCTGACAAATAAAGGCCCGCAGCGCTGAAAGTGGGCGCCGCCCGATCCCGGTCCCTGCTTTGCAAAACCTCGCCCAGCCATTGCGCGGTGCATCTGCCACTGCCCACGTACACCAAGCCACCGACGATGTTGCGCACCATGTGATGCAGGAAAGCATCAGCGCAGAATTCAAACACGATCAAATCCTGCTGGCGCGTAATTTCTAATCTGCGCAATTCCTTCACCGGCGTGCGCGCGCGGCACTCCGCGGCACGGAAGGCGCTGAAATCGTGTTTACCGAGCAACAGCTTTGCGGCAGCGCGCAGCGCCTCGATATCGAGCGGCTGATGAAACCAGCCGACTTGGCCTTGATAAAGCGCTGGGCGTACCGCGGTATTCAACAGCAGGTAGTGATAGCAGCGCTCAATGGCACAATAACGCGCGTGAAAATCCTCCACCATGGTCTGCGCCCAAAGCACGGCAACATCCGGCGGCAGCAGCGCGTTTGCGCCCCGCACCCAAGCGGATGCCGGGCGTTCGACGCTGCTATCAAAATGCACGACTTGCGCCAGCGCATGGACACCTGTATCGGTGCGCCCCGCCGCAGTGAGCGTTATTTTTTCCCCGGCGATCTGCGCCAGCGCCGCCTCCACCACGTCTTGCACCGCGCAACGGCTGGCCTGGCTTTGCCAGCCACAAAAAGCGGCGCCGTTGTATTCAAGCCCGAGCGCAATTCTCGCCATCTAATCCAGCCGCCTCTCCAGGGATGAATCAGGATGAGCCCCGGCGCTGCAATCGCCATCGCCAGTCACATTAGTACCCTCGTTGCCGGATGCGGATGCATGGCGGAATGATATTTGCGAGGGCTTAAAAAAGAGGTATTGCTGAACAGCGCAGGATCAGAGCATTGCAAGCAGGCCTTTGGCTTGTTCTTGCTGCTTCGCATCGCCTTCCCGAATCACTTCCTCCAGAATTTCGCGGGCGCCTTCCTTGTCGCCCATTTCCTGATAAGCCTTGGCAAGATCGAACTTGGTTTGCACTTCGTACCAGTGCTGATCTCTGGCTGGTTCGTCCGCGACCGCACCGGTCGGCTCATCGAGTGTTAGGCTGATTCCGGAAAGATCAATTTGAATCGCTTCAGCTTGCGGAGGCGACAACGGGGTCGCAGCGGGCCTCGAGGGCTCGAAATCGAAGCTGATCATCTCCAGCGGGGCTTCATCCGCAGCCTGCACTGCTGGAGGTCCGCCCGCGGTGGGAAGCGGCCCCACGTCGAAATCCAGGCCGGCAGCGTCGGGCTTCCCGCTTTCCAACGGCAAATCCGCAGCTAATTTCGCCGGCTCGACAGAAGGTACTTCAAAATCGAAGCTGGTGAACGGTTTCTCCGCGTCAGCCGCATTGCTGTCCATGCCGATATCGGTTTCAAGTTTATCGCCGGAAGTAACCGGAAGAGCGATGTTGTAATCCATCTCCGGCGGTTGTGGCGGAGTGCTCTCCCTTGGCGCCAGAGTGGCCGCAGATTTTGCCGACTCGTACCGCGGATTGTCGGGGTCGAGCACGTAGCCTAATTGCGCAACTCTGTCCCAGATTGGGCCTGGGTTGCCGCCAGTTGCGGCATAAAGCTCATTGGCAAGCACTCCAAATGCTGCCATGTTCTTACGCGCGGCATAGATTTCTAGGAGCTTTAAGCGGATTTGCTGGCGCGTAGGGTCTTTGCTAAGCGCTTCCTTGAGGATTTCCTCGGCTTGTGTGTCGCGCCCGTATGCAATGTAAACCTCGGCTTCAGCGACCGGGTCCACATCATCCGCTTTGACCGGGCCGCTGATCTTACCCGAGAAATCACTCATCACCGAACTGTCGCCGGTGTTGACCACCACGTTGGCCTCGCTGTTACCGAAGACTGTGCTAGCCTTCAGGCCATCGGCATTGATAACGCTGTCTTCAAAACGCGTTAAAGATTTTTTTTTT
>DATMDB010000010.1:0-6512 GCA_035558075.1 Burkholderiales bacterium | reverse complement strand
CCGTCGAGATCGAACAGCACCGCTTTCACCGGCAGCGGGAAATCCTTGGGCGGTCGCGCTTGTGGAGAAAGCTTCATATCAGCGCAACTCAAACCTTGGCAAGCTCAGCGCGCATCGCGGCGATGGTGGCCTTGTAATCCTTGGTGCTGAAGATGGCCGAACCTGAAACAAAGGTGTCTGCGCCGGCGCGCGCGATTTCCGCGATGTTGTCCACTCTCACTCCACCATCCACTTCCAGCCAAATATCGCGTTTGGATTCATTAATCAGCTTTCTCACGCTGCGCAGCTTGTTGAGCGCTTCCGGAATAAATTTCTGTCCGCCAAACCCGGGGTTCACCGACATTATGAGCACCAGATCGAGCTTGTCGAGCACATGCTCGAGATAATCCAGGGGAGTGCCAGGGTTGAACACCAGCCCGGCTTTGCAGCCCTGTTCTTTGATGACTCCGATGGTGCGGTCAATGTGCTCGCTGGCTTCCGGATGGAAGGAAATGATGTTGGCGCCCGCCTTGGCGAAGTCGGGAATGATGCGGTCCACGGGCTTGATCATAAGGTGCGCGTCAATGACCGCTTTGGTGAGCGGGCGCAGCGCCTTGCACACCAGCGGGCCGATGGTGAGATTCGGCACATAATGGTTGTCCATCACATCGAAATGAATCAGGTCCGCCCCGGCGGCCATCACGTTCACTACCTCTTCGCCGAGCTTGGCAAAGTTCGCGGAAAGTATGCTGGGAGCGATTCGATACATGGCACCCGTCCTGTGCTTACCCAAAGGCGCATTTTACCCGTTATCCGTTGCGTCATACAGGTGGTGTCTTGCTGTCACTTGTCATAGAATAACGCCATGGGAAACAGCAAAAAGTACGAGATCACCGTTATCGCGCGCACCAGTTTTATCCCCGATCAATCCGATGTGGAGAATGGACGCTACGTCTTCGCCTATACCATCACCCTCACCAATACCGGCAATGTTGGAGCGCAACTCATCAGCAGACACTGGGTCATTACCGATGCGGAAAACCGCGTGCAGGAAGTGCGCGGTTTGGGGGTGGTCGGCGAGCAGCCGTTTTTAAAACCCAACGAAAGTTTTGAATACACCAGCGGCACCGCCATTGCCACCCAGGTTGGAACGATGAGCGGGAGCTATCAAATGGTCGCCGAGGATGGCGTAAGCTTTGATGCGCCGATTCTAGAATTCACGTTGAGCATACCCCGCGTGCTACATTGAGAGCCTAGTTCAGGATTACTCACGTGCTGCGACAGCGGCGATTTGGGTGGCAGTCCGCGAAGCGAGCCGCGCCGCAGTGTTCATCCACTGTAAGCGGCGAGCGACAAAGGAATGCACATAAATCGCCTTGTCCCTTCGGGTTGCGGCCCAAAAGCGTGTCTGCGGCGTTGCTCGTCGTTGCATAGGAATACTATGCGGCCTCCTCGCGCCTTGCATCCATCGCTTTTTGGCCAGCAACGCACACGCGATTAATCCTGAAATAGGCTCTACAGTGTCGCTCAAGTTCAGCTATACCCTGATTGCGCCGTTCTACGATGCCGCAATCCGGCGCGCAACTTCGAGAATCCGCGCGCAAAACCTCAAGCAGCTTCCTGACGATGGCGGATTAAACATTCTGATTAACGGCATCGGCACCGGCCTGGATCTGCCTAACGTTCCGCGGAATCATCACTACGTTGGCCTGGATTTGACCGCAGCGATGCTGCACCGGGCAAAATTGCGCAGCGGTAACTTGCGAATCCATCTGATACAGGGTGATTGCTTAAACCTGCCATTTGCGGATGATTGTTTTGATCATGTGGTACTGCATCTGATTCTCGCGGTGGTGCCTGACCCTGTGCAATGTCTCAAGGAAACCGCCCGCGTCCTGGAAACGGGGGGCCACATTCTGCTGCTCGACAAATTCCTGCGCCGAAACGAACATGCCTTGTTTCGGCGTGCCCTCAACCCGCTTGCCGCGCGCATCGCCACGCGGCTGGACGTAGTATTTGAAGACGTGCTGGAAAGAGTGACTGAATTGAAAGTGGAATCCGATGTGCCGGTGCTGGCGAACGGCTGGTTCAGGAGCATCCGGCTGGTGAAAATCTAACATTTCGAATGTAACCGAGAGCGAATATGCGTGGGTCAATGCTTGTCACCCTTGTTGCGCCCACGCGGCCAAGTCCACCACACGATGAGGATGAGAACCAAGAGCGCGGCGCCCGCCTCTAACAGCAACCAGCCCATTTGTCGTTTGTTATACTTGTCTAAACTCTGTCTGCTACTTTAACCAAAAACCAATGCAACGCCAAATACGTTTTATCCTGCTTGCTGCAGGATTGTTGCTGACAGCCTGCACTACGCTGGAGAAGCCTCCTGCTCCGATTACCATTCCCCCCATAGTAATACCACCCGTTCCCCCCATTGCCAAGCTTCAGGCGAGCAGCTGGGATGCGATGCCCGACTGGTCTGAAGACAATCTGGCGCAAGCTTGGGACGCTTTTCTGCAAAGTTGCAGCGCACTCAAGAATCAGCTTGCCTGGCAGCCCGTATGCCTGACCGCGGAGTTTTTCGAGCACAAAGACAACCAGCACCTTCGTCTTTTTTTCGAATTTAATTTCACGCCGTATCAAGTGCTGAACTCCGATGGCAGCGATGAGGGTTTGGTTACCGGCTATTACGAGCCGTTGCTGTATGGCAGCCGCATGCTTTCCAAACGCTACCGTTATCCGATTTATAGTGTGCCCGATGATTTGCTGGTGGTGGATATGGGCGATGTCTACCCCGAGCTCAAAAATCTGCGGCTGCGCGGGCGCGTTGTCGGGAAAAAAGTCGTTCCCTATTACAGTCGCGCTGAAATTGAGCGGGGCGCGCCCGCGCTTAATGGGCGGGAACTACTGTGGGTAGACGACCCGGTGGAACTGTTTTTTCTGCAAATCCAGGGCTCGGGCCGGGTTAAGCTCGATACCAGCGAGATTGTCCGCATCGGTTACGCCGAGCAAAACGGCTATCCCTACAAATCCATCGGCAGGCTCTTTGTGGAGCGCGGCGAGTTGCCGCTGGAAAAAGCCTCGATGCAGGGAATCAAAAACTGGGGCGTCCAAAATCCGGAGAAGCTTGCCGCACTGTTGAACGAAAACCCCAGTTACTTGTTTTTCCGCGAATTGCCAAGCAATCTGGCTGGGCCGATTGGTGCATTGGGCGTGCCGCTCACCGCGGGACGCAGCCTCGCCGTTGACCCGCGCAATATCCCGCAAGGCGCGCCGGTTTATCTTTCCACTACTTGGCCTGGTTCAAACAAGTCGTTAAACCGCCTGATGCTGGCGCAGGATAGGGGCGGGGCCATCAACGGCGGCGTACGCGCGGATTTTTTCTGGGGTTTTGGCGAGGAAGCCGCCAATCAGGCGGGCAAGATGAAGCAAAGCGGCAAAATGTGGGTGCTGCTGCCGAAAGATTATCAGTTGCAAGCCAATTAGTTTTTTAATCCGGGCCGGGTCCGTTTAAAATCTGCTCCAATTGCGCAGCGGGAATTGCGCCGGGAATTACTTGCCCATCGGCGAAAATCAGCGTCGGTGTTCCGCGGATGGCTTTTTTCTGCCCGAACTCGACGATTCTGTCCACCGGCGTATCACAGCTGGATTTGGCTTCCGGCCCACTGCGCTTGAGCATGAAGTCGTTCCAGGCCTTGACGCGATCAGACGAGCACCATATCGCCTTGGCTTTTTCCGTCGCACCGGGATGCAGCGATTCAATCGGATAGAGAAAAGTGTAAATCGTCACGTCGGTGACATTGACCATGTCCTGTTCCAGCCTCTGGCAGAAGGGACAATACGGGTCGGAAAAAATCGCCACCTTGCGCTTGCCGTTGCCTTTCACGATCTTGATGGCCAAATCCAGCGGCAGGGAATCAAACTTGATCGCGCTCAGCTTTCTTTTGCGCTCTTCGGAGAGGTTCTGCAGGGTTTTGCCGTCAAAAATGCTGCCAAGAATAAAATAATCGAGCTTATCGTCGGTGTAGAACAGATCCTTGTCGATGTACACTTCGTAAAGCCCGAAGTAAGGCGTCTTGGTCACGCTCTCGATGTTGGATTGTGGAAATTTCGCCTGCGCCGCCTTTCTCACCGATGCTTCGTCAGCCGCCGCACTACCGGAAAAAATCAGCAGCGCCAGCAGCAGGCAGGTTTTCGTCAAGGCGTGTGATTTTGGCATAGTGCGTCCTCGAAAAGTACGCTTCCGGGTAGGACAGTTTAATTCAAGGCACGTTGCACCAAAAAGCTTTTTATTTGCGGCAGGCCGTTGGTCAGCCTTAAGCCAAAGTTGCGCAAACCGGAGAGCCACGGGTTGCTGAACAGCCTTTGCAGGCCGTGCGTGGCAAGCTGCATCGTCAAAATATCCTCTTTGCGCGCCCGCTCATAGCGCCGCAGCAAGCGGTAATCGCCGCAATCCGCTTGCATACCGCGGTTCATAAGAGTGTCCGCCAGCACGCGCACGTCCCGAAAGCCGAGATTGACGCCCTGCCCGGCAAGCGGGTGTACCACATGCGCGGCATCGCCAATCAAAGCGATACGGGGATTGACCAGGCGCTCGACGCGCAGCAATCTCAGCGGGAAGGCAGCGCGAGGCGTGATGCTGCGCAATTCGCCCAGCGCATGGCCTCCGGCTTGTGCTACCTCACTGCAGAATTCCTCTTGCGTCAACGCGAGCAGCCTTTGGGCATGGTTTTCGCCGGTAGACCAAACGATGGATACACGCTTCTCGGGAAGGGGTAAATAAGCCAGCACGCCGTCCTCGCGGAACCACTGGTAGGCGATGTTGTGATGCGGTTTCTCGGCCTCAAAATTCGCCACCACCGCAAGCTGGCTGTACGGGTGCCGCTTTGCTTCGATTCCGGCCAGCTCACGCACCCGGGAATCGCCGCCATCCGCGCCAACCAGAAGTTTTGCATCTATATGTGAGCTGTCTTTGAGGCGCAGGGAGATTTGCTTGGCAGCCCATTCGATTGCCTCACATTCTCCTGGATATATCAGGGTTAAGTTTTGCTGCGCTTCGAGCTGTTGCCGCATGGCTTGCTGCAGCTGGCGGTTTTCGGCAGTGAAAGCAAGTTCGGGCAAACCGCAATCATAAGCGCTGAAATCAAGTCGCGATGCGCCGTCATCGCCATACACCTGCATTTCGGTTATCGGCGTGATGCGTGCGGAATCGAGCCGCTGCCAGACACCGCAACCATCGAGAAACGACGCTGTTCCGGGACTCAGTGCATAAATCCGCTTATCCCAGCCTGTCTGATCATCCCGCGCGGGCTCATGAGATTCGACCAGTGCGAGATGCAAACCGCTATTTTTCAAAGCCAGCGCCAGACTCGCCCCCACCAGGCCGGCGCCGGCAATTATCACGTCATACAAGCAAGCGTCTCCCCTCATTTAATCATTCAATATAAGGTCAAAGCGCATATTAGCACGACCCTCCGCAGCGCTTGCTTGCGATCGCCGTACTTATTACAAGCCGTTAGCCGTACTTATTACAAGCCGTTATTAATCTTGACACATTGCCGCTTGAGCTAAGAAAATGGTGAATTTCAGCGTGGCGAATTAGCTCAGTGGTTAGAGCAGAGGAATCATAATCCTTTGGTCCGGGGTTCAAATCCCTGATTCGCCACCAATTACCTTTAAATGCCCGTGGCGCCGAAAGTTTAGCCCGATTGATTTCACAACGCTCATTTTTTAAAATTTTGCTCTGGCTGGCATTTGCCGTCCTGCTTGCGTTGCAGCTACGGGCTATTGCCGGGCGCATGCTTCCGCAGGACGCGGCATCAGGCGAACTTACCGCAAGCAAATACCCCTACGTGACTATCGGGTCCAAGCAGTTTCATCTTGCACCTGGCTCCAGGATTTTCGACCGGAACAATCGCATCATTGTTCCGAATTCTCTGCCGCCCGGCGCGACCGTGCTTTATCAAGTCAACACCAATGGGGATCTCGCCAATATGTGGTTGTTGACGCCCGAAGAAGCGGCGAACCTGAAAAAATAAGGCGCGTGTGGCAAAAAAACTCTACATCAAGACCTTCGGATGCCAGATGAACGAGTATGACTCGGACAAAATGGCGGACGTGTTGTACGCGGCACAAGGCCTGGAAAAAACCGCACAGCCGGATGAAGCCGACGTGATCCTGTTCAACACCTGCTCCGTGCGCGAAAAGGCGCAGGAAAAAGTGTTTCATTATCTGGGGCGCTGGAAGCATCTCAAGCGGCGCAACCCTGATTTACTGATCGGAGTCGGTGGTTGTGTCGCAAGCCAGGAAGGCGCCGCTATCATCGAGCGCGCGCCTTACGTAGACGTGGTGTTCGGCCCGCAGACCTTGCACCGGCTGCCGGAGCTACTTGCCGAGGTCCGGCGCACCGGCCGGCCGCAGATCGACGTCAGTTTCCCGGAGAACGAGAAGTTTGACCGGCTCCCCGAGCCGCGGGCGAGCGGAGCGACCGCCTTCGTCTCGATCATGGAGGGCTGCAGCAAGTACTGCAGCTTCTG
>DATMDB010000009.1:0-5565 GCA_035558075.1 Burkholderiales bacterium | reverse complement strand
TGCAGATGAGCTGGGCGGAGTGGCTGATGTGGTGCTGGTGCGCAAGATCGGCGCTCCCGGCAATCCGGAATTCGCTATCGGCGCGGTGGATGAAAGCGGCAGCATGTTTGTTACAGAAGACGCGGTCTTAGCCGGCGCCAGAGAAGATTATATCGCCCAGGAGAAGCAGAACCAGCTGGAAATCATGCGCAGCAGGCGCGCGCAATACACGCCGCTGCGCGCGCCGGTTGATCCTGCCGGGCGCATTGTCATCGTGGTGGATGATGGACTTGCCACAGGCTCCACCATGATTGCGGCATTGCGCGCTTTGCGCCAAAGAAATCCCAAGGAATTAATCTGCGCCGTGCCGGTTGCACCGCCGGATACATTGGATAAAGTAGCACGCTATGCCGATCAAGTAGTGTGCCTGCAAACGTCCGCGGAGTTTTTTGCAGTGAGCCAATTTTACGGGCATTTCCCGCAAGTGGATGACGACGAAGTGATGTCTATACTCCGCCAAACCGGCGGCTTGGATTAAAAACGCATTGCCGGCAAGCCTCTGAAGAAGTGATAATGCAAACTTTATAACAAGGCCTGGAATCTTGAACCATTACGCTTTGATCCCGGCCGCAGGCACCGGCGCGCGCTTGGGCGGCGGCGCGCCCAAACAGTATCTGTCCCTGAACGACAGGCCGATGCTTTACTACTCGGTGCAGAGACTGTGCGCCAGCCCGAGGATCAAGCGCGTCTATGTGGTTCTGGCGCAAGGCGACGAGCGGTTTTCTCAATACGACTGGAAAACCTTTGCGGCAAAGCTCGCGCCGTTATACTGCGGCGGGGAGACGCGTGCGGCGAGCGTGCTGAATGGGCTGCTCGCGGCAAAAGAGGAGATCGGCGCAGACGATTGGGTGCTGGTGCATGATGCGGCGCGGCCTTGTTTGAGCGATATGTTGCTCAACAAGCTCCTCGACGAAGTGGCTGAAGACAGTGTGGGCGGCTTGCTTGCGTTGCCGGTCGCGGATACGCTGAAACGTTCTGACGACGTGGAACGGGTTCTGCGCACCGAACCGCGAGAAGGGCTGTGGCAGGCGCAGACTCCGCAGATGTTTCGCTACAGCACATTATGCATGGCATTGCAAGCCATGCAAAACAGGGAAGTGACCGATGAAGCGCGTGCCATTGAAGGAGTGGGCTTGCAGCCGAAACTAGTGGTGAGCGATGCGCGCAATCTCAAGGTGACTCACGCGCAGGATTTGCCGCTCGCCGAATTGATTCTGAAAAGCATGGAGAGAGCATGAGAATCGGCCAGGGATTTGATGTCCACGCGCTGGTTGAGAACCGCAAGCTGATCATCGGCGGGGTTGAAATACCTTATAAAAAAGGCCTCGCGGGACACTCCGACGCCGATGTGCTGCTGCACGCGATTTGCGATGCGCTGATCGGCGCCGCCGCTTTAGGCGATATGGGCGCGCATTTTCCCGACACCGACCCGCGCTACAAAGACATAGACAGCCGCAAACTCCTGCGCGAAGTGGGTAAGCTTTTAACCGAGAACGGCTGGCGCGTCATCAATATTGATGCCACCATCATTGCCGAAGCGCCGAAGATGGCGCCACACATTCCAGCCATGGTGAAAAACATCGCGCAGGATCTTGCCATTGACGTCAAGGATGTCAATGTCAAAGCCAAGACCAACGAGAAAATAGGTTATATCGGACGCGGCGAAGGCATCATGGTGGAAGCGGTCGCCTGCATTAAATGCCTGAAATCGGAAAGCAAGGGCCCGAAGGCATAGCAGCGGGAACAGCCAGGGTTTTTTTCGCGCTGTGGCCCGATGAAACGGTGCGCGGGCAATTCATGCAATGGGCGAGACTGCTGCATGAGACCTGCGGCGGGAGCATCACCAGGCCAGGCAATCTGCATATTACACTGGCATTCCTGGGAAACGTCGCAGTTTCGCGCCTTGACGAATTGAAGCTGCTTGTGTCGAAGCTCGGAGGCTCCGCGTTCAATCTCAATTTCACCTCGCCGGGCTACTGGGGCCATAACCGCATCGTCTGGGCTGCGCCTGATGAAACACCGCGGGTCTTAAACGATTTCGTCAAAACGCTCGAGCAGTCGCTGCAAATAGCGGGGTTCAGCTTTGATGAGCGCCCTTATGTGTCTCATCTTACGTTGTTGAGAAAAGCCCGTTGGGATCCGCCGGCCCACCCGCTGAAGAGCATTAAGTGGGAAATAAGCGAATTCGTGCTGCTCCGCTCCAATCAGGCAGAACGCCGAGCGGAATATAAAATCGTTGGGCGCTGGCCGTTTTCCTGATAGCTTCCGTGTCAACGATCGTAAGGCCCGCGCTGGGGGCGGCACTGTAAAAATTATGCAAACATTGGTCTGCGCGGCATAAAACAATTGTAAAAATTTTGCAAAAAGTATTGACAAAAGAAACAAATTGGAAAATACTTCGCGGCATCTCATTGCATGGAGATTTATTTATGGGTAGTTGCCCTAGTTCAACCAAGAAAAGTCGGCGAGGCTGACCCGCAGGACCTATCCAGTTCCATTTTCCCTGCCACTGTCTCGCCCACCTGACGAGGCAGTGCGCTCCTGGTGAAATTCATGCCGTGCGTGGCACGGCACCCAACTTAAGCGCGCTTTTTATCGAACTTGTAGTCGCCTGATTGGCGACCACAGGGCCAACGCTGACGTTCGTTCCGTCGCGTTTGAATGCGTACGGCCATGGAAAGGAAAAAAATGAGAAAAACCACAGAGCAATACCTTTACACCGCGCTTTTGGCAATACTCATCCTCATCATGGTCGTGGTCGCCAACGCGCATGCGGAAGGCCCGGAGCTGCCCCAGTTGCTCGGGGCGCAATACACGCTTATTGCCCAGCATCTCTTTCCCTTCCCAGCCGCTTATTCGGGCCCCAATAGTTTGCGTGATGATGGCGACACACAAAAAACCCAGACCTTTGGTCTGTATTCCGGCATGAAGGTCTGGGACCAGCTGCAGGCCTATTTCGACCTCGAACTCTTCAGAGGCGCTGCGGTCAGCAACGCAACGGGTCTGGGGGGATTAACTAACGGTGACGTCGTTCGCCAAGGCGCATTCAATATGGGCAAAAGACCGTATGTCGCCCGGGCTTACTTGCGCTATCTCTGGCCTGTGGGGGAGGAAACGATTGACACCGGCCGAGGTATGGACCAGTTGCCCGGTACCGAGCCGGCGAAGAGAATCGAAATTAAGCTTGGCAAGTTTGCGGCCAACGATGACTTCGACCGCAACCGCTACGCTAATTCAACTCGTACCCAGTTCCAGAACTGGAGCCTGTGGAACAACACCGCCTGGGATTTTGCCGCCGACACGCGTGGCTACACCAATGGAATTATGGCGGGATATGTTTCACCCAAGTGGGCACTGAAGCTCGGCATTTTTCAGATGCCTACCATCGCGAACGGGCCGGATCTTGATCTGCCATTAACCAAGTCTCGTGGTGAGAATCTGGAATTTACGTTACAGCCCAATCACTACGGAACCGTCGTACGGCTGCTTGCTTACCGCAACATTGCCAGTATGGGGATTTACCGCGATGCCACCGCGATTGGCCTCGTGCAGGGTACCGTGCCCAACGTCGCTGCGGACGACCAGCCTGGGCGCAGGAAATATGGATTTGGCCTGAATTTGGAGCAGCCGTTAGCCGACGGTGGGGAAACCGGCCTGTTCGCACGATTGGGCTGGAACGACGGGAAGACCGAAAGCTTTGCTTTCACCGAGGTGGATCGTACAGTGACGTTCGGGGCACAGGTGGCGGGTAATCACTGGAGACGTAACAACGATCAATTGGGTATCGGATTTGTGGTGAACGAACTGTCCGCCAATCATCGAAACTACCTCGCCGCTGGCGGCAGCGGCTTTGTGCTTGGGGATGGTGCGCTGAACTACGGGTATGAGAAGATTGTCGAGGCCTATTACTGCATACAGCTGGTCAAGTACGCTCAGTTGAGCCCCGATTTTCAATACATCGAAAACCCAGGCTACAACCGCGATCGCGGGCCGGCAAAAGTAATCTCCCTTCGGCTGCGGCTCAACTATTGAATGATTATATGGCCAATCCGGAAGATTGGCTTTAAAATTACGCGCATGAAAACATAACCGCCAGTAGCCTAACCTGTTGTTCGGGGAAAATATGAACAATAATAAAGCAGCGCCGCTGCCACGGAAGAAACCGCTTTTACAGAGGCTGGGCCCAGGGCTTATCACTGGTGCGGCAGACGACGATCCCAGCGGGATCGCTGCATATTCACAGGTCGGTGCCCAATTCGGCTACGGCATGCTGTGGAGCATGTTTTTCACACTGCCGCTGATGGTTGGTATTCAAATCGTAAGCGCGCGCATCGGGCGCGTCACCGGTCACGGTCTTGCCGCCAACATTCGCCAGCATTTCCCGCCATGGCTGCTGTATGGTCTGGTGGGTCTTCTCCTGGTCGCCAACACCATCAATATCGCGGCCGACTTGGGCGCAATGGGCGCCGCGCTCGAGCTTCTCATCAGCGGACATGAGCATTTGTATATCGTGCTGTTTGCATTGATCTCGTTGGCGCTGCAAATCTTCATTCCATTCCCGCGCTATTCGCCTATATTGAAATGCCTGACGCTGGTCTTGTTTGCTTACGTGGGCACGGTATTCGTGGTTCATGTTCCCTGGAGCGAAGTTCTTTATCATACATTGATACCCTCGGTTTCTCTGAGACCGGAATACGTCGTTGGCGTGCTTGCGGTGTTTGGCACCACCATCAGCCCTTATCTGTTTTTTTGGCAAGCCTCGCAAGAAGTAGAAGAGCAACGTGCCGCCGCTGGTGAGGAACCGTTAAGAGAGGCGCCGGAACAGGCAGTGGAGCATCTGCAGCGGATAAAATTCGATACTTATATCGGCATGACCTATTCCAATCTGATAGCTTTTTTCATCATTCTGACCACTGCAGTGACATTGCATGTCCACGGCATTACCGACATCCAGACTTCCGCGCAGGCGGCCGGGGCACTGCGCCCGATTGCCGGCGAATTTGCTTTCCTGCTCTTTAGCTTGGGGATTATCGGCACGGGTTTGCTGGCAGTTCCAGTACTGGCCGGGTCGGCGGCGTACGCCGTCGCAGAAACTTTCAAGTGGCCGATTGGATTGGGGCTCAGGCTGCTAGAGGCAAGGGGTTTTTATGGAATCATCACGGTAGCGACACTTCTGGGGGTGGGTTTTAATTTCACCTCCATCGACCCGATCAAAGCCCTGATCTGGAGCGCTGTGATCAATGGCTTGATTGCGGTGCCGATCATGGTGGTGATGATGCTGATGGCGGCGCGGCCAAGTATCATGGGGCAATTCGTTATCACCCGGCAACTTAAAATCCTTGGCTGGCTCGCAACATTCGTAATGATTGTTACGGCATCGGCATTCTTTATTACCCTCGTCACGTAAGCCTGGCGCTGTCGAGTTCTTTGCCACTAGCCGGGAAAGGCCGGACAAATTTACGTTAAAATGGCGTAACGGTGCGTCATGAATATTCTCGCGCTCGACACTTCCGGCGATTATTGCTC
>DATMDB010000008.1:0-5649 GCA_035558075.1 Burkholderiales bacterium | reverse complement strand
GCCAAAGCGCCAGCGTGCCAGCTGCTTTACCAGATGCACGAAAGCGATCTTTGAAGCATTGGTGGTGCGCGAGAACATGGATTCCCCGAAAAACGCGCGGCCCAGCGCAACGCCGTAAAGCCCCCCAGCAAGCTTGCCGTCTATGCAGGTTTCCACCGAATGGGCATGTCCCATGCGGTGCAGTTCCCGGTAGGCTTTGATCATACCGGAGTTGATCCACGTCCCTCCTTGATGGCGGCGCGGCGCGGCACAAGCCGCAATCACTTGGTCAAAAGAGCGGTCGGCGGAAATCTGGTAATCGTGTTTTTGCAATGCTTTGCGCAGTGAGCGCGAGATTTTGAGCTCGGCAGGGAACAACACCATGCGCGGGTCGGGGCTCCACCACAGAATGGGCTCGTCTTGGTTGAACCAGGGAAAAATGCCTTTCGAATAGGCTTGGATCAGGCGCTTACAGGATAAATCGCCGCCACGTGCAAGCAAGCCGTTCGGCTCGATGAGCGCACGCTCCGGCGGCGGAAAGGAGAGATCGGAGGTAAGCCAGGGAATCATCGCTTTATTTTAAGCGATGATTCCCGGCTCGGCTCAGCTTCAGATACCGCGTATGGCCTTAATAACCAGTTTTCGCCCGCTCAACGAGGCGGATCACGCCGCAAGCCAGCCTGGGCCCGGAATTTCCCGCGGGCTGCGATTTCAGATCATCCGGATTGGCGTGCACGATCACGCCTCTACCGATAATGCTGTTGGCCGCCGCCGGATCCAGGGTGATACCATCCGCTTCGATGGAGAACGCGGCATTTCCGGAATTATCGGCGGTGAGATTGCCCAGATCGCCGCCGTGGTGTTCGGCGCTATCCGGAGCGCCGTGGGGCTTGCCGGCGGGATTGAAATGCCCACCGGCACTCGTGGCGTCGGCCGCGCTGCAATCGCCTTTTTCGTGAACGTGAAAACCGTGCAAGCCAGGGGTCAGACCTTTCACATTCGCCACCACCAGCACTTTTTCGCCTTTCTGAGTGAAAGTGATGGTGCCCCAAACCTTATTGCCCTTGGTAGGCTGCAGGCTTGCGGTGGCGGAGGCGGTTTTGCCGCCCAGCCCGGCGCAGCCCTCCATAATCACTAAGCAAGATAAAGCTGCAAGCAGAATTCTCATTATTATCTCCTTTGCTGTTTGGGTTATTAAACTGCAAAGCGACGTAGTCTAGCACCTGACTTGCTGTTGGCAAAAGTTTGTCAACTCGGTGACGATGACATCGTCGGTGACCGGTTTCTGCGCATTGTTGGAGCCATATTCCATAGCCAGCTTGAAGTCGTACTTGGAAAAGAAATCGTTGAACAGTTCGCCGCCCAACGTGCCGAGCGCGTAAAGCTCGTCGCTTTTCTTGTCGTGCTCAAGAATGATTGCCGCAAGCGGCTGTGGTCCCGGACCGGAAACCACTTTTGCACCCTGCGCAGGATCGTATTCGCTGTGCTCGGCGCAGCAATGAATCACGTTGGTCTTCCCGATATTTGCGCTGACGTCGCCGCGGAAGCTGATAAAGCTGATCTGTTTGGTGGGATAGGCAAGGCGGTGGGCGCAGATTGCGGAATAAGCGACAACGGAATGGTTTGCGCCGACGCCGCCTTTCCAGTGATAGCTCTTGCCATCGGCGGTGAGCAGCATTGCCTCGCTTATAGTAGGCTTGCCGAGATTCAACAAGAAGCACGGCGTAGCCTGAAAAGGATAATGGAAGATGTAGTTTTGCTTGACTTGCAGCTCGGAAGCTTTGACGGCGCGGCCGTCGTAATCGACCAGCCGCGCGCGGGAATAAAATCGGGGTTCGGTGTTAGTTAAGGCAAAGGCATTCCCGGCGGCCATGGCTGCGCCGGCGGCACAGATTTTGATAAATTCCCGTCTTTCCATAACCTTCCCCAAGCCGTGGTTCGGGAACCTCTGGTTAAGTCGCACGTGGCCGCGACGGTTGGCTTTCCGGGCGTCAGACGCGAAGTGAGAAGCGATGTGTGCTTACTGCACACCAGCGACGAGCAACAAAGTCTGTCGCACGGAAAACCCCGTCCCTTTGGGTTGCGGCGAAATGTGGCGCTGGCTTCGTTGCTCGGCTTGCGAATAAGAACGTGCTATTCGCTGTGCCTCGCGTCTTGCCATCATCCTCATTTCGCTGGCAACACGGCTCACGCGGGACTTAATCAGAGGTTCCTTTGTAGCACTCCTTGAGCCTCGATGTCAACCGAACAAGTCGCACATTGGAATCGACACGAGATGACGGCAGGCGCAAACCGCTTCCGATTCAGCCAATAACATTTTATCGCGGGAAAACTGCGGAGCACGCGCTGGCAATGCACCCCGGTTCCAGCTATTCTTGGTTAATGAATAATCTCGAGGAGAAAAAATGCCCGAATTAAGCCTGGAAGTTGCTGGCCTGCTCAAGGAACTGCGCACCTTTCTCGCCAATGGCAGTGAACCGTGGGAACAGCGGCGCGAGCTGATCCAAAAAATAAACAATATGATTGGAGGCGGGGAAGTGGAATCGTTCGTGGGGATGGCGCGGGAGATGAGCCGCATCGGCGGGACTTATGCCAGCCTGATGCAGGCTTTTGCCCAATTCGGCGCCGCACAGCAGGGTGGGGCAAGTCTCGCTGATTGGTTCACGCGCTCGTCTCAACAGCCGCCTTCGATGGTTCCGCCGTTTATGGCTGCTGCGGGATTTGATTACTTCAAGAAGCTCGCCGATTTCATGAGCGCTCAAGCCAAATCGGGAGATGCTTCGTCAAAGAAAAAGGATTGAGTCAAGAATCGCGGGTCAAAGAAAACGACGCGGGCTCCTCACCCGGCATGAAGGAAGCGGTGATGATGCGGCAGATTTCCTCTTGGCGCGCTGCTTCAAGTTTCGAGCTGACCGGTGGAGCGTTTTCCCTGGGGAGCCGGCTGCCAAAAAAAAGGGCGTGGGAGACACGCCCGAATTTTATAAAGGAGAATGAGCAAGCAATAAGCAGCATGCTTGCAATGATGCGTCCAGCAAGAAAGGTGCCAGAATGTGCATTTGCAGTTAATCAATTACTTAACAGAAAAAAGGTTGTCAAAGAATGTGCCAGTAGCGGAGCAGGCGCTGCGCAGACGAGCAGTTGGAGGCGTGGCGCCCCGAACACGAATCGAACGTGCGACCTGCCCCTTAGGAGGGGGCTGCTCTATCCACTGAGCTATCGGGGCGACGAGCGGATTTTAGCTTAAATCGGGTGCTTGCTGGCTGTTTGACGCGACCGCATCATCCGAGTCCAGTATAACTTTGATGGCGCTTCCCCGCCGGAGAGCTGATTTTGCTTTAGCTGGACTGCAGGGTAGTAAAGCCCCATTAACCGCCGCTCCCACCAGGCACCTTTATTTTCTTTTTCCTTGCTGCTTGCGAACCGGTAGTCGTAAAGCAGCGCGCGCACGTAGCGAGGAGGCTTGTCGGGAAAAGGATTGCCGTCCAGCAGTGCAATGACTTCCGGCGAATTTTCAAGAAGACGCCGCAGCAAATTTGAAAACCACGGGTGCTGGCCTTGTGTCCCCAATGCGGCAAACCACATTTGCCAGTCCAGTCGCGGTTGGTGCGGAATATTCCACGGCGGCCGCCGCTTAGCATCGCCCGGTTTGTATTTGAAGGCGTACTCGCTCCAGTGGGCACCGTCACGCGAGCCTTCGATAATAATTTCCGGCCGCTCGGTCGTCATCACCGCGAACAAACCGTAAGTATTGACGATACGCAACGGCGCAATGCCGTTCTCAATCCATATGGCCGGCGCAGGCGCACGGCCGATGAACATCGATTCCAGTTGCACTCCGCTCACGAACACAATCAACAACGCAAGCGAAACCGCAACAAAAGATGCGATTTTTCTCGGCTCCATGCTTTGGGTGCGCTGTTGCAGCCGGCGAGTCAGGCGTTGCGGAAAAACCTTGTAAAGCGCCGCATCGTCAAACAGCACCAGGCATAAGGCCATGGTGAGGAGATTGAAAAAGTTGTAATTGCCGGTGAGGACAATGCTGGCCTGCAGCAGCAGAAAGCCGAAAGCCGCGATGAAGCGCAACCGCCTCGGGCAGAAAATCAGGAACGGCAGAACCAACTCGATGAAAAAAGTAACGACGGTCGCAATAATCAGCACGCTTGGCGGAAACTGATGAACATACCAGGCAAGCGGGGTCGGCAGCGGCTGGGTTTGAAAGTGGTAGGATAGCGCCGAGAGGCTCGCCCAAGTGTGATCTCCGCTCAGAAGCTTGACAGCGCCGGAAAGAAACATGAAGCGGAACAGCAGCCAGCGCAACAGCCAGATGCCAAGTCTTGGAGTAATGCTCAGCAAAAGCGCAAGAAATCCGGCTTCGAGCAAAAGCAGATCCCACTGAAAGGTCATGAAATCCTGGCCGGCATAAAACAGCGAGAGGTAAAGCGCATAAAGCAAAAGCAAGCTCAGACGCGGCAGGACATTGAATATCAGGAGCAGCGACAGCGCCGCCCCCACCCAGCATGCGGCTTGAATTGCGAAATCGCCCGAGCCCAGCCAGAACACCATCGGGAACAGCCAATAGCGCTCTGCGCCGAATTGGCTCCGGATGGCGGCGATGAATTCGGGAAGCGGCAAGATACCGTGGCTGCCGATCAATCCCGATGCCTGCACGCCAATGGAAACAAATGCGGCGAGGTAGATGAGCCCGATAGCGCGCAGGAACAGCCAGGAAACAGCATCGAAACGCGGCGGCACGTAATCGCGCCCCCACAGCCACAAGCTCAAGCGGTGAAAAGCCGGGCGGTGTGAGGCGATAAAAGCGTAAACCCGCTCGGAAATAGCCGCAAAGCCGGGAAGTCTTCGATAAAGCGCGAGCCAGACGCCTTTGCCGCGGGCGTGGCTTAAGGTAAGAAAACTGGCTTCAGCGGCGCTGGCGATTTTTCCGTCGGGCGCGATGTATTGGACTGCACGCTGGAACTCGGCGAGGGGGACAGCCGGATATTGTGCAGCGGCTTCCTGGTACGGCGCGTAAGACACGCGGTCACCGGTAAGATTCTGCCAATAGCGCGCCCAGTAGGCGCAGAATCCGCAATCGCCGTCATAGATCAGGAGCGGCTTGGAATCGCTCGCGTTTGTTGTTTCCATAACAATAGATTATGCCTGAAGGGAAAAAGAAAAAACCGCTGATAACATCCGCAGCAGGGCGTTTGGCTTACAATGCTTCCACTTTCTTGTTACCTTGCTAAGGAATAACTTTGCAGCAACGATTGCCGCGCACCGTGGTCATTCTCGGCGTGGTCAGTTTCTTCAACGACTTTGCCTCGGACATTGTCGTTCCGTTGATTCCAATATTGATTGCGACAGTGCTGTCTTCCGGCCCAATCGCGCTCGGCTTAATCGAAGGCGTTGCCGATGCCGTGGCAAGTTTTTTGAAGTTGTGGTCGGGGCGCCATTCCGACCGCTTGAACAGCAGGCGCAAGGGCCTGACATTGTTTGGTTACATACTATCCAATCTCGCGCGGCCGCTGCTGGGTCTGGCGGGGAGCTGGCCGCTGGTGCTGGTATTGCGCAGTCTGGATCGGGTCGGCAAAGGCGTGCGCAGCGCGCCGCGCGATGCGCTGGTGGTGGATGCCACGCCGCCCGAAATGCGCGGCTATGCGTTCGGATTTCACC
>DATMDB010000007.1:0-5851 GCA_035558075.1 Burkholderiales bacterium | reverse complement strand
CTTTTTTTCAGAGCCTACTTTCGGCGGGCAGCAAGGAAGCGGTAAGCATCTACCGTTTCAATGTGGAACCCGACACCTTGCCAGGCGAATACCGCTTTCGTCTTTTGCTACTGCAGATGGGGCCGAGACAAAAGGAATTTCACGGAAAATTGCAATTTCTCGTTGACGTAATGCAAAACGGACAAAAGAGTGTGATGACGATCCCCAAGGAAAACGCATCCGATCTTGACGAGTATAATGTCAATTTCAAGTATTACCAGCGGGTCGAAGGCAGTTTCCGGGTTGAGCCGGGCGCAGTGGCAAATAGCGTACAGGTACGCGTATTTGAAAACGGCGCGAGCGAGGCGAGACTCATGCAGACTGTAAACCTGTCTTGAATGGAGGATGACGATGTTTGGTAAAAGGTCAACTAAACCGCAAAACCGCATTGATTGCCTGATTGGTGCGGGCACCAGCATCGAGGGCAATGTGAATTTCACCGGTGGATTACGCGTGGATGGGCACGTCCGGGGTAACGTAGTGGCAAATAACGACGCTCCGAGTACCTTGGTGCTGAGCGAGCAGGCGCGAATCGAGGGCGAGATCCGTGTCTCTCATGTGGTGGTCAACGGCAGTGTAATTGGCCCGGTGCACGCCAGCGATTACATTGAATTGCAGGCGAAATCCAATGTCACGGGCGATGTCTACTATAAAACCCTGGAAATCCAGTTAGGGGCAGTGGTGCAGGGCAGGCTGGTATACCAGGACAGCGAAAATACTGATAAGGTACTGACGTTCAAGCCGGCAAGCAGCGATTGACCCGGGCGGGAACGGCGGAGGATAATGCTTGTCTGAACATCATATCGTATTAGGCGTGCATAGGAGTGTGAAATGAACACCATGACTGAAATAATGCCGGCGCCCCTGATTTTCACCGAGAGCGCCGCGAGCAAAGTCAAGCAGTTGATTGACGAAGAAGGCAATCCCGACCTGAAGTTGCGGGTATTCGTGACGGGAGGCGGCTGCTCAGGTTTCCAGTACGGTTTTACTTTTGATGAAGTGGTGAACGAAGACGACACGTCGCTGGAAAGAAACGGCGTGACGTTGTTGATCGACCCGATGAGCTTCCAATATCTGGCGGGAGCGGAAATTGACTACCAGGAAAGCGCGGAAGGCGCGCAATTTGTGATCAAGAATCCCAGTGCCACTTCCACTTGCGGTTGCGGTTCGTCTTTTTCGGCTTAACGTTCTATTTCTTGTAAATCGCTCCCAGTATGCGCTTGCCTTTGGCGCCGGTTGTTTGCGGCAGATTCCCCGGTTTTCCCTGAATCGTCCGCCAGGCGAGCCAGGCAAAAGTGTAGGCCTCAAGCGCTTGTGCATTGATTCCCAGTGCATCGACGATATCGGTTTTAATCACAGGCAAGGCCTGACGCATCTTCTCAAGCAGCACCTTGTTGCGCGTGCCGCCGCCGCATAAATAAATTTCCTCTGCGCCTGAGCAGTATTCCGAGACTGCTTGTGCAATACTTTGCACGGTCAACGCTAACAACGTGGCCTGGACGTCTTGAGTTGCTTCTTTTCCTGACAAAAAACTGTTCAGCCACTGCAGATTGAATTGTTCGCCACCGCAGCTTTTCGGCGGAGGCTGCCTGAAGAAAGGATGGGTAAGCAAGCGTTTCAATAATTCGGGAATGATTTTCCCGCTTGCCGCCCACGCGCCATCTGCATCGAAACGCTGGCCGGTGTGAGTTTCGCACCAGCCGTCCAGCAGCATGTTGCCGGGGCCGCAGTCAAAACCGAAAGCGGTGCCTTTGAGTGGCAAATTGGTGAGATTGCTGATACCCCCGATATTCACCATTACCCGATGCGCATTCGAATTGGGAAAAAGCGCGCAATGAAATGCTGGCACCAACGGCGCGCCGTTCCCTCCCGCTGCGATGTCGCGGCTGCGGAAATCACAAACCACGCTGATCCCGCACAACTCGGTAAGCAGGGCAGCGTTGCAAAGTTGCACGCTGTAGCCTTGTTGGGGATTGTGGCGCACCGTCTGCCCATGACAGCCGATGGCGACCACTTGTTCCGGCTTGGTGCGCGCCTTTGCCAGCAATTCATTGACCGCCGCGGCGTAGCAACACGCAAGCTCGTTTGCGGCGAGCATCGCATGGTGCAATTCATTCGCACCGGGGTGCAGCAGCGACAGCAACTGCTTGCGTAATGAGTCACTATAAGGACGGTAAACATGATGACGCAGACGCCATGGGCTCTGGCTGAAGTCGGTGAGTACCGTGTCCACGCCATCGAGGCTGGTGCCGGACATCAGCCCGACGTAGAGTTGCGAGAATTTCAAGGGCTGGGGGTGGCTTAATCGAGCTTGGCGAAATGGGTACCACGTGCCAGTGCGAGCTGGGAGATCAAAGGCTCGACCGCGGCGTCGAAGGCAAGTTTAAGCTGCGGCGTGATCAGCCGCCCTTCCGGAACGGCCACGTGCGAGCGCCGCCTGAATTTGGGCATGAGCCGCATCGCCTTTTGCGCTAGAATTACCGCTTTAGTGTCAATCATCTGTTTTATTAGGGAATCGCAAGCCACGCAGTGTAACAAAAAATCCGCTGATGGCAAAATACCTAACGGAAATTTCCACAACGTCACGATTGAGATCGGGATGAGTTCGACAGCGCAAGCCCTGCAAATCATCAAACGCGGCTGCGATGAGCTGCTAGTCGAAGAGGAACTGCAACAAAAACTCAAGACCGGAAGACCGCTGCGCGTCAAGGCCGGTTTTGACCCCACTGCACCCGACCTGCATCTCGGCCATACTGTGTTGCTCAACAAAATGCGCCAGTTGCAGGACCTTGGGCATCACGCGTTGTTCTTGATTGGCGATTTCACCGGTATGATCGGCGATCCCAGCGGCAAGAATACCACCCGCCCGCCGCTCTCGCGCAAGGAAATCGTTGAAAACGCCAAAACTTACTCCAAACAGGTCTTCAAAATCCTGAAAAAGGAACAAACTGAAGTGGTGTTCAACTCGAGCTGGATGGATAAATTTAGCGCTGCCGACATGATCAAGCTGGCGGCAACTCATACCGTGGCGCGCATGCTGGAGCGTGACGATTTCGGCAAACGCTACAAAAGCAATCAGGCTATCGCCATCCACGAATTTCTCTATCCTCTGGTGCAGGGCTACGACTCGGTGGCGCTTAAAGCCGACCTGGAACTGGGCGGCACCGATCAAAAGTTCAATCTGCTGATGGGTCGCGAGGTGCAAAAGCAGTTCGGGCAAGCGCCGCAGTGCGTCCTCACCATGCCGCTCTTGGAAGGACTGGACGGCGTGAACAAGATGTCCAAGTCTCTGGGCAACTATGTCGGCATTACCGAGCCGCCGCAGGAAATCTTCGGCAAACTGATGTCGGTTTCAGACGAGTTGATGTGGCGCTATATCGAGTTGCTTTCTTTCGAACCGCTCGCTGTTATTGCGCGGTGGAAAAATGAAGTGCAGGAAGGCCGCAATCCGCGCGATATCAAAGTCATTTTCGCCCAGGAAATCGTGACGCGGTTTCACGGTAAAAAAGCCGCAGATAATGCGCTCAATGATTTTGAAGCGCGTTTCAGGCAGGGTGCACTCCCCGAAAACATGCAGGTAATCAAACTATATGCGGGAGATTCAGGAATTGGGATTGCACAGATGCTGAAGCAGGCGGGTCTGACAGCAAGCACTTCTGCAGCCCTGCGCATGCTGGAACAGGGCGGAGTAAAACTGGACGGCGAGAAAATCAGCGATAAGTCACTCAATTTAGGCAAGGGAGAAACCGTTATTTTGCAGGTCGGCAAACGCAAATTTGCCAGGATCAAGCTGGTCTGAAGCAACTCGTATATGAAACCCTTGACTTTCGCTGTGCTGCGGCTGCTCGCGGATGGCGAATTCCATTCCGGCGAGGATCTGGCGCGTAAGCTTAATATCTCGCGCGCGAGCATCTGGAATGCATTACGAGAAACGGACGAAGCGGGCTTGGTCTTGTATAAAATCCGCGGGCGCGGCTACCGCCTGGCCGAACCCCTGCAATGGCTGGATAGAACGAAAATTGCGGCGACTCTGGGGGCTCAAGCGAACCGATTTATTATTGAACTCATGGACTGCGCCGACTCGACCAACACCTTGCTTATGCAAAAAGCGGCGCTGGGCGCGGCGCATGGCAGCGTGATGGCGGCGGAACTGCAAACGCACGGGCGCGGCAGGCGCGGCAGAAGCTGGCACGCCAATTTGGGGGGGGCGCTGACTTTTTCCCTGCTATGGCGCTTCAATCACGGCGTGGGTTTTCTATCCGGCTTAAGCCTGGCGGTGGGAGTGGCGCTGCTGCGCGCGCTTAAGTCGCTCGGTGTGAATGGCACGGCATTGAAATGGCCTAATGACGTATTGCATCATTATCGCAAACTTGCCGGCATCCTCATCGAAGTTCAGGGGGACGTGCTGGGGCCTAGCTTCGCGGTCATCGGCATCGGCATCAACCTCAAATTGTCGGACCAAATCAGGAACCTCATTGGCCAGGCGCCAGCGGACGTTTATTCAATAACCGGGATCGTGCCGGAACGCAACCAGGCGCTGGGCTTCATGTTGGCGCACTTGGCGCAAGTATTGGACATTTTCGCTGCGCGGGGATTTGGCGGATTGCGAACAGAATGGGTAAAGCACCACATTTACCACAATAAAAACGTGAGAATCACGCTTGCCGATAATGCCTCTGAAGAAGGCCTGGTGGCGGGGGTGGACGATGCAGGCGCGCTACTGCTCAAAACCCGCGGGGGGGAGCGCCGCTACAGCGCGGGGGAAATCAGCCTGCGCGCGAAAAGGTTTCTATGATACTTGCAGTGGACGCAGGCAACAGCCGCATCAAATGGGGCATGCATAATGGCGCTTGGCTCAGGCTGGGGACGGCCGCGCATGCCGAAATTTCCAGCCTGCGCGATGCATGGCAAAACTTGCCTACACCCGATTGCATCGTGATAGCCAATGTTGCAGGAGAAAAAATCGGCTCCGCTTTGCTACAGCTGTTTCACGGCTTCCGCGCCAGGGTGCATTGGGTCATCGCGGACGATTTTCAGTGCGGGTTGCGCAATAGCTATGCCATACCCTCGCAACTGGGCGCCGACCGTTGGGCCGCGGCGATTGCTGCATGGCATTTATTTCACGAGGAATGTGTGGTGGTGAACGCCGGCACCGCGGTGACGGTGGACGCCTTGTCTGCGCAAGGTGTGTTTCTAGGAGGTTTGATTATTCCCGGCATATCGCTGATGCGCGAGTCACTGGCAAAAAATACCGGAGGGCTTAAGCTTGAACGCGGTGAATTCAAGCCATTTCCCGCCAACACCGCCGATGCGATAGAAAGCGGGGTTGTGCAGGCCTTGTGTGGTGCGATTGAAGGCATGAGAAGCGTGCTGCGCGCCGGGAAGCCCCCCCAATGTTTGCTGAGCGGCGGCGGCGCCAAGGACTTGCAGCCGCATCTTAACCCGCCAGCGAAAGTGTTGGATAATCTGGTACTGGAAGGTCTAGTCATCATCGCTGCAGAGGGCCGGTAAAGTGAAATGGCTTTTCTACTTGTTGTTGCTTGCCAACGTCGTATTTTTTGCCTACATGCAATTGGTGACGGGAGACAACGGCGAGGCCGCGCTCGTCCGCCGGCAATTCAATGCTGAAAAAATAAAACTGCTGAATCCGAAAGAAGCGCTTACTATCCCGGTATTGAAGCCGGCGGTAACGCTTGAGGACGCTCCCGCCGCTGCCAGGCCTGCGGCTTGTATGGAATGGGGGGTATTCAGCGGCGCTGATCTGGCACGGGCGCAGGACGCGCTGGATAAATTACAACTCGGCGAAAGCTTA
>DATMDB010000006.1:0-4103 GCA_035558075.1 Burkholderiales bacterium | reverse complement strand
GTCGGGGTGATGCTTTATCACGGTCCGCACTAAAAGGCTCTGGGGCAGGCAGTTTACCTTGGCCGAGTTCAGGGTGCTTAGCTCAGTTGGTAGAGCGTCGCCCCTACAAGGCGAATGTCGGGAGTTCGACCCTCTCAGCACCCACCAGCTGATTTATTTGGAGTGGTAGTTCAGTCGGTTAGAATACCGGCCTGTCACGCCGGGGGTCGCGGGTTCGAGTCCCGTCCACTCCGCCATGAATTGGAACCCCTAATCAGGCGAACGCAAGTTCGCCTTTTTTGTGCGTAGATAACAACATGTTTGATTTTTTTCAGCGCAATAAAAGAATCGCCCAGATCATCCTCGCGCTGATTTTTCTGCCGTTTGCGCTGTTTGGGGTGGAACGTTATTTCGGCAGCATAGGCGGCGGGGATTACATGGCCAAGGTTGGCGGCTACAAGATCAGCCAGCAAGAATTCAGCCAAGCGCTGCGCGATGAGCAGGATAGAATGCGCAGCCAGATGGGCGAAAAATACAACCCGATTATCCTCGAAGACCCCGAAACGCGCGCTTCGGTCCTCGAAAACTTGATCAAGCAGCACCTGCTTTTGGCCCAGGCGTCGCGCGCGGGATTGACTCCAAACGACTCCCAGTTGCAAAAAGTCATTGGCGAAGTTTCCGCATTCCAGGAAAACGGCAAATTTTCCAGGGCCCGTTACGAAACGCTGTTGCGCAATCAAGGCCTGACCCCCCTGAGCTTTGAGGCCAGGTTGCGGCAGGAAATGGTGGTGGGGCAGCTGACAAGCGTTTTCGAAAGCGAATTCGTTCCGCAATCGGTTGCCGATAGATTGATCCGTCTCAGCGAGCAGCAGCGCGAAGTCAGCCAGTATGTTATTTCTTCCGATCAATTCCTGCTGCAAGTGAAAATCGGCGAGGACGCGGCAAAGCGTTTTTATGAGGAGCACCGCAGCGAATTGCAGACGCCCGAGCAAGTACGCGCCGAATATCTGGTGCTCTCCGCAGACAACCTGAGTTCGCAGGTAAAAGTAAGCCCGGAAGAAAGCAGGAAATACTACGACGAGCATCCCACCCAGTTTCAGTCGCGGCAGGCAAGCCATATTCTGATTACGGTGCTCCCTGATGCCGGTGCCGAATCCAAGGCGCAGGCCAGAGCCAAGGCCGAGCAGCTTTATAAGCAGGTTCTGCAAAATCCCGCGGATTTCGCGCAAATGGCCAAGGACAACTCGCAAGATCCGGGTTCGGCAACCAAGGGTGGTGATCTCGGCTTCATTTCGCGGGGCGCCATGGTCAAGCCTTTTGAAGACGCGGTTTTCCAGATGAAGGAGGGTGAAATCGCCGGGCCGGTGCAGACCCAGTTCGGCTATCACATCATCAAGCTCAACGCCGTCAAGCAGATGGGGTTCGAAGAAGCCAGAACTCAGATCGAGCGCGAACTCAAGCAGCAGCAAGCCGTAAAAAAATTCAACGAGCTTGCCGAAAATTTCAGCAATATGGTGTACGAACAGTCAGACAGTTTGAAACCGGCAGCCCAGGCTTTCAAGCTGCCCATCCAGCAAACTCCGTGGCTGACCCGCGACAGCAAGGAGGTTGCGCTGTTAAGCAATGAGAAGCTGCTGCAGGCGCTGTTTTCAGACGATGCACTTAAAAACAAACGCAACACCGAGGCCATCGAAGTCGCGCCTAATACGCTGGTTGCGGCGCATGTGCTGGAGCACAAGGCGGCGAGCGTTAAGTCTTTTGAAGAGGTCAAAGCGGAAATCAACGGGTACCTGCTGTTGCAGCAAGCCTCCGAACTCGCGAAAAAGGAAGGGGCGGCCAAGCTCGAAATGCTGCGGCAAGGCAAGGAAGTCAACGTGACATGGAGCGGGCCGAGCATGATGACCCGCCAGCGCGCATTACCGGGATTGGGCGCAGCTGCGCTGCGCGCGGTGTTCCAAACAGATGTGAGCAAGCTTCCGGCTTACACGGGGGTGGAGGACGCGCAAGGGGGTTATGTGCTGCTTAAAATTACCCGTGTCCAGGAAACCGACCGGATTGATGAAGCGCAGCGCAAGGATTTAACCGAACAGCTGCGCCAGCTTGTCGCGCGGGACAGATTTTCCGCTTATCTTGCCAGCCTCAGGCAAAAAACGGAAGTCAAAATCAACCGGGAACAATTAGAAAAAAAAGAACGCTGAAAGCCGGATTCGGGATTCACGATCAGGAAAGTCCAGAGACCCCGCCGACCGTGGTGTTGAAGCCTGCATCAACATGAGTGATTTCACCGGTAATGCCATTGGCCAGATCGCTCATCAGGAAAGCGGCGGCGTTGCCTACATCCTCAGTCGTCACGTTGCGCTTGAGCGGCGCATTTTCAGCAACAAAGCTGAGAATCTTTCCGAACCCGCTTATTCCGGCCGCCGCCAGCGTCTTGATCGGGCCCGAGGAAATCGCGTTCACGCGTATCCCTTTGGGTCCCAGGCTTTGCGCAAGATAGCGCACATTGGCCTCGAGACTGGCTTTGGCAAGCCCCATCACATTGTAATTGGGCACTGTGCGCGACGAGCCCAGGTAAGTCAGCGTAAGCAACGCGGCTTTTCTTCCCTGCATCAGCGGCAAGCCGGCTTTGGCGAGGGCGGCGAAACTGTAGGAGCTCACATCATGTGCGATATGAAAGGCTTCGCGGCTTAAACCATCCAGGAAATCTCCGGAAATCGCTTCGCGCGGCGCGAAGGCAATGCAATGCACAATTCCGTCCAGCCCGTCCCAATGTTTGCCAAGATCTCTAAATAAGCGCTCTATCTGCTCGTCGCTGCTGACGTCGCAGCCGAAAACCAGCTGACTGCCGAATTCCCGGGCCATTTCCTCCACGCGGTCCCGCACCCTTTCCCCTTGGTATGTGAAGGCAAGCTCGGCGCCTTCGCGCTGCATCACTTTGGCGATGCCATAAGCGATGGAGCGATTGCTCAACAATCCGGTGATCAGCATGCGTTTGTCGGCGAGAAATCCCATGGCGAGTCCCTGTCTATGGACGCGAGGCTGTGGAATTATAACTTATCTTTTAACCAGAGGCGGCGGGGCTGCCGCCGCCGCGCGCTTTGCTATACACTGTTAAGCCGATGAATTGCCAGTTCTGTCGCTTCGTTTGCCTGGTGTTGCCCATGCTTGCCGCGGCGTGCGGAAGCTCCGGCTGGAACAACCCCTACCCGGCTGCGGACGACGGAAAGAATATTCTCTACTCGGCGTTCACCGAGCGCCCCAAGCACCTCGACCCGGTGCAGTCGTACAGCGAAAACGAGGCGGTATTCAACGCCCAGATCTACGAACCGCCGCTGCAATATCACTACCTGAAGCGTCCTTACACCCTGGTTCCTTTAAGCGCGGCAGAAATGCCTCGTGCTCAGTATTACGATAAGTCGGGACGCAAGCTTCCAGACAATGCCGACCCGAGGCGCATTGCTTACAGCATTTACCAAATCCGCATCAAAACAGGGATACGCTATCAGCCGCATCCGGCTTTTGCCAAGAACAAAGACGGCAAATTTTCATATCAAAACCTGAAGCGGGAAGACTTGAAAGGCATTTACGCGCTTTCTGATTTCAAAGAGCGCGGCACGCGCGAGCTTACCGCCGAGGATTACGTATATGAGATCAAGCGCCTTGCCCATCCGCGGCTGCATTCGCCGATTTTTGGACTGATGAGCGAATATATCGTCGGCCTCAAGCAATACGCCGAGACCTTGAAACAAGCCGACAAGGCGCTGCTGGACAAGGAAGGCAAGGATAGCTGGCTCGATTTGACCCGCTATCCCCTGGAAAGCGTCAAGGCGGTAGATCGTTACACATACCGCGTCAAGGTCAAAGGCAAATATCCGCAATTCGTATATTGGCTGGCCATGCCTTTCTTTGCGCCGGTGCCGGCGGAGGTGGACCATTTTTATTCGCAGCCGGGAATGGGGGAGAAAAATCTTACGCTTGACTGGTATCCGGTGGGCACCGGCCCTTACATGCTCACCGAAAACAATCCAAACAACCGCATGGTGCTGGAATGGAATCCCAATTTTCATGGCGAGACCTATCCCACCGGCGGGGAGCCCGGCGATGCCGAAACAGGATTGCTAAAA
>DATMDB010000005.1:0-18651 GCA_035558075.1 Burkholderiales bacterium | reverse complement strand
TTTTGCGCTACCGCCTCACGCAGGACGGGCGCTGCCCCGGCTGCGCCACGCCGCTTGCAGGCGAGTTCGAGCAATTCACCCGTTCGTTCGGCAATCGGCGCATCCCGATTGCCATTCACGCCGCCCGCTAGCAGGGCGAGTTGTTGTCTTAAGCGGCAGCTTTTTCCTGCTCCATTTGCGCAGTGTAGCGGCCTAAGCACGCGGCGCTGTTCATTTTCGCGCGGTGATAAAGCGCTTTCTGCGCCGCCGCTGCATTGGCGGCCTGCCCCCTCCAAGTTTTGAGCGCGGGTTCTTGCAGCGCACGGCCGTAGGAAAAGCTCAAAGGCCAGGGATTCGGGCCCATCAAATTTATGGCGTTCAGATGCGCGGTCGCCTCCTCGGCACCCTGCCCGCCCGAAAGAAACACGATTCCCGGCACCGCGGCAGGTACTGTCCGCTTCAGGCAGCGCAGGGTTTGTTTTGCCACTTCTTCCACACCCGCTCGCTTCGGGCATTCGCTTCCCGAAATCACCATGCTTGCCTTGAGCACCATATGCTCAAGCGCGACGCGCTGCAGGTAGAGCGCACTGAACACGCTGCGCAGCGTAGCTTCCGTAGTCTCAAAGCAGCGCTCCAAGGTGTGTTTGCCGTCCATCAACACTTCCGGTTCCACCACCGGCACCAGCCCTGCCTCCTGGCACAGGGCTGCGTAGCGCGCCAGTGCATGCGCATTGGTGTCCAGGCAATAGGGGCTGGGGATGCCTTCGCCTATGGTGATGACCGCGCGCCATTTGGCGAAGCTCGCCCCCATGCCACGATATTCTGCAAAGCGTTCGCGCAAGCCGTCCAAGCCTTCGGTGACTTTCTCTCCGGGCGCGCCGGCGAGCTTCTTGGCGCCGGTATCCACCTTGATGCCGGTGAGAATCCCTTGGCGCTTGAGCACTTCGGGAAACGGCGTGCCATCGACAGCTGTTTGCCGTATCGTCTCGTCAAAGAGAATCATGCCGCTGATGAATTGCGCTGCCCCGGGAACGGTGATAAGGAGCTCGCGGTAGGCACGGCGGTTTTCCACTGTGGATTCGACGCCGATGCTGTCGAAGCGCTTTTTGCAGGTGGGATTGCTCTCGTCTATAGCGAGTATGCCCTTGCCTTTTGCGATCATCGCGGAGGCTGTGGCTTCAAGTTCGCGTTGATACATATTATGCTGGCCCTCCTATAAAAATCTTAGCAGTGAATGACAAAAAGCGCTTGCCTTTCACGCCTTCTGATGGTCCCCTACTTTTATGATCTTCATGGTATTAGTACCTCCTGACTTGCCGATCGGTTCGCCGATGGTGAGCACGATGAGATCGCCCTCGCGTACCACGCCGTTCGCCAAGAGCTCCCTTTCCATTTCGCGCAGCAGCTCCTCCCGGTCCTGGCCGGTGTATTTCAACATGAGCGGGTAGGTATCGCGGAACAGGCTGACACGGTGGCGCGTCGCGGTCTCCGTAGTGAGCGCGTAAATCGGCACGCCGCAATTGAGCCTCGATATCCACAGCGCGGTCGAGCCCGATTGCGTGAGCGCTGCGATCGCCTTGACTTTCAGATGGTACGCAGTGAACAGCGCGGCCATCGCAATTGACTGGTCAATACGGGTAAAGACACGGTCAAGAAAATCGCGGTCCAGCGCGATTTCGGATGATTTTTCCGCTTCCAGGCAGACGCGGCTCATAGCTTCAACCGTCTCCACCGGATAGCTGCCGCTCGCCGTTTCCGCCGACAACATGACTGCGTCTGTACCATCCAGCACGGCGTTCGCCACATCCGACACTTCCGCGCGGGTAGGAACCGGGCTCTCTATCATAGATTCCATCATCTGTGTAGCGGTGATGGTAATTTTGTTCATTCCCCGCGCGACACGGATCATGCGTTTTTGCAAAGCTGGCACCGCGGCATCACCGACTTCCACCGCAAGATCGCCGCGCGCCACCATGATGCCGTCGCAGGCTTCCATGATCTCTTGCAACGCGGGAATCGCTTCAGCCCTTTCGATTTTCGCAATCAACAGCGCGTGGCCGCCGGCATCGCGCAGCAACTGGCGGGCCAAGTGCATATCGGCCCCGCTCTTTGGAAACGATACTGCCAGATAATCCGCTTTGAGTTGAACCGTGGTCTTGATGTCATTCTTGTCTTTGTCGGTGAGTGCCGGCGCCATCAGACCGCCGCCTTGGCGATTGATGCCCTTGTTGTTCGACAACACCCCGCCATGTCTCACGCTGCAGATGATCTCATTGCCGCGCACCGCCTTCACCTCGAGCACGATGCGCCCGTCATCGAGCAGCAACACCGCGCCGGGGGCAACATCGCGCGGCAGCTCTTTGTAATCCAGCCCCACCCGCTCTTGGTTGCCCAGCGCACCATCGGTGTCGAGAATAAACCTGTCGCCGGAACGCAGCATGATTTTGCCCTGCTCAAACTTGCCAATGCGGATTTTAGGACCCTGCAAATCAGCTACTATGCCGACGGTGCGACCAACTTTTCGCGCCGTCGCGCGCACCGCCTCGGCCCGCCGCAAATGGTCCTGTGCCGTGCCATGGGAAAAATTCATGCGTACCACGTCCACTCCCGCGGCTATCATGCGCTCAAGTACCTTCGCCTCGCTGGAAGCGGGACCGAGAGTGGCAACAATTTTAGTTCTGCGCAGCATATATTTTGTGAGGAGTTAGGAGAGACGAGTAAGGGGTATAAAAGATGGTTTACGTTAGCACGCTCCTGACACCTTGCTCCTCACACCTTATTGCTTTGCCGCACGTTGTTCAAGAATTTCCACAGCGGGCAGTTTCTTGCCTTCCAAAAATTCAAGAAACGCCCCGCCGCCGGTGGAACTATAAGAAATTTTGCCGGCAACGCCGTATTTCGCCAGAGCAGCTAGGGTCTCTCCGCCGCCCGCGATGGAAAACGCTTTCGAAGCGGCAATAGCTTTGGCCAGCGCTTGGGTGCCCGCGCCGAACTGATCAAATTCATACACGCCGATCGGCCCGTTCCACACGATAGTACCGGCTTTCTCCACTATCCGCGCAATCCACTCGCTGGTTTTTGGGCCGACATCCATGATCAGGTCGTCCGCCGCAACCTCTTTGACTTCCTTCAAGGTAGCCTTGGCGGTTGCGGAAAATTCCTTGGCGCACATCACATCTTGTGGAATCAGCACTTCACACCCTTTGGCGCGCACCGCCTCGATGATTTCTCGCGCTTTCACGGCCAATTCCGGCTCTGCCAGCGATTTGCCTATGCTGTGGCCCGTCGCAAGCATGAAGGTATTGGCGATGCTGCCACCCACGATCAGTTGGTCCACTGCCTTGCTCAACGACTTCAGAACCGTAAGCTTGGTCGAGACCTTCGAGCCCCCTACGATAGCCGCCAGCGGCCGCTTCGGGTTATTCAGCGCTCTTCCCAGCGCATCCAGTTCGGCGGCAAGCAAGGGCCCGGCGCAGGCGATCTTGGCAAACTTGGCGACGCCGTGGATCGAAGCTTCGGCACGATGCGCAACGCCGAAAGCGTCCATAACGTAGATATCGCAAAGCTTCGCCATCTTCTGCGCAAGCTTGTCGCTGTCTTTCCTTTCACCTTTGTTGAAGCGCACGTTCTCAAACAACACCACATCGCCTGCGGCGACTTCGACGCCGTTCAACCAGTCACTAACAACCGTGACTTCACGCCGCAACAATTCCGAAAGGCGCCGCGCCACCGATCTCAGCGAGTAGGCTGCATTGTGCTTCCCTTCTTCAGGCCGCCCCAGGTGCGACATCAGCATGATTTTGGCGCGCGCTTTGAGCGCAAGCTCAATGGTCGGTAGTGAAGCGCGGATGCGCGTATCATCCGCCACCTCGCCGTTTTTCAGCGGCACATTGAAATCTTCCCGGATCAGCACGCGTTTGCCCGCAAGATCGAGATCGGTCATCTTCACGAAAGCCATGGCGGGCTTAATTTGCAATCATCCAGGCAACGGTCACATCCAGCATGCGGTTGCTGAACCGCGCGCATTGTGGCTCCGGCCGCGGGCTCGCGCAAGCTTAACATCGCGCCGCGATGTTAGCCTTCGCCGCAACGAGCGGCGCATGATAGTTTGCCTCATTTCGCATTCATCCACGCAACCGTCACATCCAGCATGCGGTTGCTGAATCGCGGGCGTTGTGGCTTCGGCCGCAGGCTCGCGCCTGCTTAACATCGCGCCGCGATGTTAGCCTTCGCCGCAACGAGCGGCGCATGATAGTTTGCCTCATTTCGCATTCATCCACGCAACCGTCACATCCAGCATGCGGTTGCTGAATCCCCATTCGTTGTCATACCAGGACAGTACTTTCACCAGCGTGCCGCCGGCCACTTTGGTGAGCGTTGCGTCAAAAGTCGAAGACGCAGGGTCATGATTGAAATCCACTGAAACCAGCGGTTTATCGCAGTAACTGAGAATGCCCTTCATTTCTCCCTGTGCAGCTTGCTTCATCACCCCGTTCACTTCCTCGACTGTGGTGGGACGCTTCGCGGTAAAACTCAAGTCCACCAATGAGACATTGATGGTTGGTATGCGCACCGCAAATCCGTCGAGTTTACCGTTGAGCTCCGGCAGTACCAAACCCAACGCTGCTGCGGCACCGGTCCTGGTCGGAATCATGGACATGGTGGCAGAGCGGCCGCGGCGCAGGTCTTCGTGATAAACATCGATCAGCACCTGGTCGTTGGTGTAGGCGTGCACTGTAGTCATCAGCCCGCTGACAATACCGATTTTCTCGTGCAGCACTTTGACAAGCGGCGCAAGACAGTTAGTGGTGCACGATGCGTTGGAAATCACCGTGTCGCTAGCTTTCAGTTTTTTGTGGTTGACCCCATAGACCACCGTGGCATCCACATCTTTGCCTCCAGGGGCGGAGATGATGACCTTTTTTGCCCCGGCTTTGATGTGAGCTGACGCTTTTTCCTTGCTGGTGAAAAGTCCGGTGCATTCGTGCACTACGTCAATGGCGAGTTCTTTCCATGGCAGCTCAGCGGGATTGCGAACCGCGAGCACCTTGATGCGGTCGCCGTTGATGATCATGGCATCGCCTTCTACTTCAACGCTGGCTTGAAACCGGCCGTGCACCGTGTCATATCGGGTAAGGTGGGCGTTGGTTTCGGCATTACCGAGGTCGTTGATGGCAACAACCTGGATTTCCTGGTTACGCCCCGATTCATAGAGCGCGCGCAAAACGTTGCGGCCGATGCGCCCATAGCCGTTGATCGCGACACGAATGGCCATTAGTTTTCACTCCAGGGAAAAATTATTATTTTACAACAGCGCGCACTTGAAACGCAGGGGGTATGAGCTTCAAGTCACGCTTTTTACCGCCTTTACCACGTTTTCCACCGTAAACCCGAAATATTTGAACAAATCAGCGGCGGGCGCCGACTCACCGAAAGTATCTATGCCCACCACCGTGCCCTCCAGCCCCACGTATTTGCGCCAGTAATCGGTGACACCCGCTTCGACCGCCACGCGCACCACCCCCTTGGGCAGAACCGAGGATTTATAGGCCTCCTCCTGGCGGTCAAAGACCGAAGTGCACGGTATTGACACGATGCGTACTGGGACGCCCTCTTCGGCTAGGATTTTTTGTGCGCCCGCCGCCAGCGCCACTTCCGATCCGGTGGCGATGATTACTGCGCGCGGTTTTCCTCCAGAGGCTTCGGCAAGGATGTAGCCGCCTCTTGCGATGTGGGCGACCGTGGCGGCGTCGCGCTTTTGGAAAGGCACATTCTGCCGGGTAAACAACAGGCAGGAGGGCCCGCTTTTGCGCTCAATTGCATGCGCCCACGCCACCACCGATTCCACCGTATCGCAGGGACGCCACACGTCCATGTTCGGGATATAGCGCAGAGTTGCAGCCTGTTCCACCGCCTGGTGCGTCGGCCCATCTTCGCCGAGTCCGATGGAATCATGAGTAAAGACAAAAATCGCGCGAATTTTCATCAATGCCGCGAGGCGCAGCGCATTGCGCGCGTATTCGGAAAACATCAGGAAAGTCGCGGCATAGGGAATCAGGCCGCCGTGCAGCGCCAATCCATTCACGATGGCCGACATGCCGAACTCGCGTACCCCGTAGTAAATGTAATTGCCTCCGTCCTTTTTATCGACAGTGCGCGAACCCGACCACAAAGTGAAATTCGAGCCGGTGAGGTCGGCGGAGCCACCGATCAACTCCGGCAGCAGCGGCGCCAAGCCTTCAATCGCGTTCTGCGAAGCTTTGCGGGTGGCGATGTTTTCCGCTTTTTCGTTGGCTTTGGCAATCAGCGCTGCAACATGCTGGTCCCAACCCGCGGGCAGGGCGCCCTCTATGCGCCGCCTAAATTCCCCGGCGAGTTCGGGATGAGCCTTAGCGTAATCCGCAAACTTGCGGTTCCATTCCGCTTCGAGCTTGGCTCCGCGGCCGCGTGCGTCCCAGCCTTCGTATATGTCTTTCGGAATTTCAAAAGGCGGATAATTCCAACCGATGTTGGCGCGCGTCGCCGCCACTTCGGCTTCGCCCAAAGCCGAGCCGTGCGCCTCGTGCGTGCCTGCCTTATGGGGAGCGCCTTTGGCAATCACCGTCTTACAGCAAATCAGCGTCGGCTTGTCTCCGGCTTGACGGGCGGCGCGGATTGCCGCATCAACCGCCGCACTATCGTGACCATCCACATTGGGAATGACATGCCAGCCGTAGGCTTGATAGCGCTTCGGCGTGTCATCGGTAAACCAGCCTTCGACATGGCCGTCGATCGAAATTCCGTTGTCATCGTAAAAAGCAATCAGCTTGTTAAGTCCCATGGTGCCGGCAAGCGAGCAGGCTTCGTGCGAGATACCCTCCATAAGGCAACCGTCGCCGAGAAACACATAGGTGAAGTGGTTGACGATGTTGAAACCGGGTCGATTGAAGGTGCTGGCGAGCACTTTCTCGGCAATCGCCATGCCCACTGCGTTGGCAAGCCCCTGGCCGAGAGGACCAGTGGTGGCTTCGATGCCGGGCGTACAGCCGTATTCGGGGTGTCCCGGCGTTTTGGAATGGAGCTGCCGGAAGCGCCGCAATTCCTCCATTGGCAAGTCGTAGCCGGTGAGGTGCAGCAGCGCGTACTGCAGCATTGCGCCGTGGCCGTTGGAGAGCACGAAACGGTCACGGTCCGGCCATTTGGGATTAGCGGGGTTATGTCGCAGATGGCGGTTCCACAACACTTCGGCGATTTCCGCCATTCCCATCGGCATCCCGGGATGGCCGGAATTCGCTTTTTGCACCGCATCCATTGCCAGCGCGCGTATTGCGTTGGCCAGATCCTTGCGAGTCGCCATTGACTGATTTCCCGTCTTGAACTCATCCGCGGCAGCCACCAAGAGGGTGGGCCTCACGCGGCCTATTCAGGTTAATTTTAAGGACAGCAAAAGGCCGGAACATTACTACCCAGCTCAAGGGTTCCGGAAATTACACATTCGTACCGCAATTATAATGGAACCCCTATTACGGCGGGACGATCCTTAGCCAAAACTCATTGTTCCCGGTTGCGCCTTCCCATCTTGATGCCAAGTTGCTTAAGCTTGCGGTACAGGTGGGTGCGCTCCAGCCCGACTTTATGCGCGATCCGGCTCATGTTGCCGCGCTCCTTGTTGATATGGTGCCTGAAGTAGACGCGCTCAAATGCATCGCGCGCCTCGCGCAAGCTGACATCCAGCGGTAACGCATGGTCCGCGACCTGCGGTTCAATATCGAATTGCGCCAGCACGCGGTTGACTTCGTCGAGACTGATTTCCTCTTCGAGAGTAGTGAGCGCCAGAGTCTTTACCGCATTTTCCAATTGAATCAAGTTGCCGGGCCAAGAGTAATTACGCATGGCGTTGAGCGCCGAAGTACTGAATTCACGCAGCGGCGCTTCGCCCGCCTCGACACAGCGAAACAGCATGAGCCGCGCAAGATCGGGAATGTCTTCGCGGTGCTCGCGTAGACTGGGTACGCCCAAGGTGAGCGCGCTGAGCGCCTGATAAAGGCTCGCGTCAAACTGGTCCTGGCTCACCAGTTCGGGCAACGCTTTTGAAGTGGCGCAGACCAGGCGCACGTTGTACTTGCCAAGTTTGCTAATAAGCACCATCAGTCCTTTTTGCTCTTGTTTGCTAAGCTGGCCAATTTCGCTCAGGAATAGCAACCCGTCGCGCGCCTGCTGCAGTAAATCGAGCGCTGCGTCAACAAGCTGCATAAAGTTTTCAGGGGCGACCCACTGCGTGTTGGGCTGATGCAGGAAGCGCGCGCAGAGCTCAACTCCGCACCCCACTTCCCCGACCAGTAACAGTGGCAAATTGAGATTGGCGATCTGTTCCATACGCTTTTTGAGTTCGGCGATTTGCTGCGACTTTCCCAGGCTAGCCAGCGAAAGCTGCGGCTGCGGCTGCGCCGTACCACGCTTTAGCGCCCGGCCCACCGTGCTTAGGAGTTTTTGCATGGCGATGGGTTTTTCTAGAAAATCAACCGCACCGATGCGTGTTGCTTCCACTGCGGTGTCTATGGTGCCGTGTCCCGACATCATCACCACGGGCATGGTGAGTTGCCCACTGCTCGCCCACTCCTTGAGCAGCGTGATGCCGTCGGTGTCCGGCATCCATATATCCAACAACACCAGATCCGGACGCGCCTCCATGCGCTGCGCGCGCGCCTGGCTGGCATTTTCAGCAAGCCTGACTTGGTAACCTTCGTCCTCGAGAATTTCCGAGAGCAGCTCGCGAATGCCTACTTCATCGTCTACGATCAAAATCTGGTTGGTTGCCATTTGTCCGTATTACTCACGCCGCGTGCGCCAGCGGTAGCGAAATGCTGACGCAGGCACCGTGAGGCTTAATATTTTCGATGTGGATGACGCCGCTGTGCTCGTCAACGATTCTCTTCACGATAGCAAGTCCCAGCCCGGTACCCTTGGGCTTGCTCGTCACGTAGGGCTCGAACAGCCGTGTCATCAGCTGCTCCGGAAATCCACTGCCGTTGTCCTGGATGGTCAACCGGATGCGGCTCCCTTGCGCTTCGGTGCGTACCAGAATGCTCGGGGCAGGCACATCAGCAAGCGCGTCCTGGGCGTTCTGCAGCAGATTATGAATGACCTGGCGCAGCTGTGTCTTGTCGCCCATAACCTGCGGCAGCTCGGGCGCAAGATCAAGCTTGATAGTCAACGCCGGTGATTCGTAAAGTGCCAGCACTTCGCGCAGCAAATGATTGAGATCGATTGGTTGCAGGATGAGTTCGGACGTGCGTGCATAATCGCTGAACGCATCCACCATGTTTTGCATGGCCGCCACCTGGCTGATAATGGTTTGCGTTGAACGTTTCAAGATTTCCAAATCCGTCTTGTCGAGCTTATCCGCTAACTTGCGCTTAAGCCGCTCCGCGGAGAGCTGGATGGGCGTGAGCGGATTTTTGATTTCGTGAGCCAAGCGGCGCGCTACCTCGCCCCAGGCCGCATCGCGCTGTGCCTGCAACAAATGAGTGATATCATCAAACACCACCACGTATCCGGATTGTACCGCGCCAGAGAGGCGGCTGCCGCGCAACAGCAGCACACGGGTTCCGGATTTTCCAGGGTATTCCACCTGCTTCTCCCATTCGTCAGACAGGGATTGCCGGAACGACGCGAGAATTTGCTCGCTCAGGGCGCGCAGCGCAATGTTGCCGGTACTCCATTCCTCCAGGCTGGTCCCGCGCAATTGCGCAAACTCGGTCTCGAGGATATGCGCTGCACTGAGATTTGCCGAACGCAGCCCGAAAGCTTCGTCAAAAGCCAGCACTCCCGCGGACAAATTGGCGAGCACACTTTCCAGGTAGGCCTTGGCGGTCTGCAGTTGCTCCTGATTGCGTTCCGCCGCGGCCCTGGCTTCCGATAGCTGATGCGTCATTGTGTTGAACGACTGCATCAATATGCCAAGCTCGTCATGGCTTTTTACCGGGGGTCGCTGGCTGAAATCGCCTTGCGCCACGGCGCGTGTGCCTTCCGCAAGGACCTCGAGCGGGGCGCTCAAGCGTTCACTGATGAGAAACGCCAGCGCCAAGGCCGAGAGCCAAGCCAGCAGCAGGGTGAGCGTCAGCGTCAATGCGTAAAGACGTTTTAATCCAACACGGGAAAGCGAAAGTTCCTGGTAATCGCGATACACTGCCTGCACCGCCTCAGCATCTTGCGCCAATTGCTTGGGCACCGGTTGCAAAAGCTGCAGCACGCGGATGTCCTCGTTAAGGCTCAACACGTTCACCGGAACCACCACGCGCAGATACAGGCCTTTGCCGGGAATAGTTTCAATGCCGCTGTAGGTCTGCTGCTGGCGAATTTGCTTCAGCAAAGCGGCGCTCGGCAAATCCGGCATCAAGCCGCTGCGTTCGCTGCTCGAAAAAGCGATGATATTTCCGCGTTGGCTGAACAACGTGGCTTCCTGCACCCCGAGCTGCTCGCGCAGATTGTTGATCGCGGTGAGATGCTCGGCTGTCGGCAATTCGGAAAGCGATAGCGCTACAGTGTCCGCTTTCTTGTCGAGCTCTTTGAGCATATTATCGAGTGTGGTGCGTCCCAGACTCAAGCCACCTTCCAGCGCCTTGTCGACACGCACATCGAACCAGGACTCGATGCTTTTCGCCAGAAACTGCACCGACACGCCGTACACCAGCGCTCCCGGCAGCACCGCCATCAGCGAAAAAAACAGCACCAGACGCAAGGTGAGCTTGGAGCCGAATACGCGGGCGGCAAGTTTCTTGCGCAAAACCAATAATTGATAAATTACCAAGCCCAAAAGACACAAGGCGATCACGCCGTTCAGCGCAAGCAGCAGGGGATAATGCTGGGCGAACAAAGCCGTGTTGGCGCTGGCGGTGGAAAGCAGAAACAGCAATACCGCGCCAAGACCTAAGCACAGAATCAGGAAGTATTTCATGCCGGGCTCTCGCTCATGGTGTAACCTCCCAGCGGTGCCAGTCGGAACTCAAGGTCCAATCTTTCGATGCCAGCGCATTCACCTGGAACGGTTTCGGCAACTGCGACAGATCCAGTTTCATACGTAATGCCGCGGAGTATTTCTGATTTTTTTTCAGCGCGTCCTTATCGGCCACCAGGCGGTTGTGCAATTGACTCATTACGTTCACTGCCTCTTCCAGCGTCACGTAATTCTGAAATAGCGTTCCTACGCTAAGGCGGTATTGACGGGTCAACGCGTTATAGCTCAGCTTGAATTGCTGCCGCAACTCCACCACTTTTTGATCGAACCAGTACCAACGCGGACGGGCCAATTCAAACTCGGTGACGAAATACAACGCGACCCCTTTATTCAGCGCGTCTTCCAGCGTATGGGTAAGACTGATATCGAAATCGGCATTGAGCCGATAGCCGTCGGCATCCGCATCGAGCTCTGCGCTGCGTATCTGGATGCCTTCGGCGAGCAAGCTCCCTGGCGCCAGCGCAAGCCCGAATAGAACCGCGCAGGCGAGTCTGCGCCAGCAGGGCAAGGTCAAAAACCGTCTAAGTCTTGCGGAGCAGGGCGTAGAAAAAACCATCATGCTGGCTGTCAGGTAGAAATTGGCTTTGCGTGCTGAGCGGCAGAAGCTCGGCATTGCGGTGCCGTTCAAGAAATGCGTCAACTTGCCGGCCGTTTTCTTCGGCAAAAACCGAGCACGTGACATACAGCAATTTACCATCTCTATCCAGGCATTGCCACAACGCGTCCAGGATGCGCCGCTGTGTGGCAGTAAATTGCGCGACGTCGCTTTCTCGCCGCAACCACTTGATGTCCGGATGACGGCGCGCCACGCCGGATGCCGAACAGGGAACGTCGGCGAGTAAGCGCTGGAAGGGCGTGCCATCCCACCAAGCCGAAGGATTCGTGGCATCACCACAGATAACACGCGCCTCAAGCTTCAACCGTCGCAAGTTTTCTTCTAGACGTCGCAAACGTTCAGCATCCTCATCCAGCGCGGTAAGTTCAGCGTCGGCCAACTCCAGAATATGTGTGGTCTTGCCGCCTGGCGCAGCACAGGCATCCAGTACGCGCATGCCTGATTGTACGTCGAGAAGCGGCGCCGCCAATTGGGCTGCGGCATCCTGAACGGATATCATTCCTTCGGCAAAACCCGGAAGTTCTTTTACAGCAACGGCGCGTTTGAGCAGCAGCGCTTGTCCGCCAAGATCTTCTGCTTCAATACCGGCGTTGCGCAGAAGTGTTTGATAATCCTGCTTGGTCGTGGTGCGGCAGTTGACACGCAAGGTCATCGGCGGATGCAGGTTGGTGGCGGTCAAAATCGCATCATAGTCACATGGGTATTGTGCTTTGAGTTTGTCTATCCACCATTGCGGATGCGAGTAGCGCCCGCATTCGTCAGCTGCCGCCTGCGCCCGCAGTGTTTCCCGATTGCGCAGAAAGTTGCGCAATATGGCGTTCACCAGGCCCATTGCGGGCCGTTGATTGAGCGCTGCTGCGGTTTTCACCGCATGGTCTACCACCGCATGCGGAGCAGCTCTGGTGTACTGCAGCTGATACAAACCGACTAAAAGCAATGCGCGCAGCCGTTGCTCGCGTAAAGGTTTTCCCAGTAAATGTTCAAGCAGTGCCTGCAACTGCCCGTAAAAGCGCAGCGTGCCGAAACTCAAGTCTTGGATAGCTGCGCGCTGCTGCGGGCTTAGGCCTGGATGGCGTTGCCAGAGAGAGGAAAGAATGTGCGACAGATTGCGCCCGGCCAGAACCTGGCTCACCGCGAGGCTGGCCAGGCGTTGTACTTCAACCATCGCATCCGCCGCGGGTGCGATTTACGCTCTCGCCATAGCCAAAAGACGGGCGATGCGCTCTTGCGTTGACGGATGAGTGCTAAACAACCCCTGTACACCGCCGCCGGAGAGCGGGTTGATGATCATCATCTGCGCAGTCTCCGGATGCATTTCGGCTGTTTCTATGGGCTGCCCGCGCGCGTAGCGCTCAATTTTCTCCAAAGCGGATGCCAGGGCTTGGGGATCACGCGAGACCTCGGCCCCCCCTCGGTCTGCCTCGAATTCCCGTGCGCGCGAAATCGCCAGTTGAATCAACATCGCGGCAAGCGGCGCTACGATCATAATGAGCAGCGCCACCAGTGGGTGCACGCCGCGCTCATTCTGGCTGCTCCCGCCAAACAGCATTCCGAGCTGCGCTATCGAGGAGATGGCACCGGCGATGGTCGCCGAAATAGTGGAAATAAGAATGTCGTGGTGCTTGATGTGCGACAGCTCATGACCCAGCACGCCCCGCAACTCGCGTGGAGTAAGTAATTGCAATATTCCGGTCGTGGCGGCCAGCGCTGCATGTTCAGGGTTGCGGCCGGTAGCAAAGGCGTTGGGCTGGGCTTCATCGATCAAATATACTTTGGGCATCGGAAGTTGCGCGCTTCGCGCAAGTTCGCGCACAATGCCGTAAAGCTGCGGGGCACTTGTTTCATCCACTTCCCGGGCGTTGTACATCTTCAGTACTATTTTGTCGGAGAACCAGTAAGCCCAGAGGTTCATGGCGCCTCCAAGAATCAAAGCCGCTACCATTCCGGCGCCTCCGCCCAGCAACAGGCCGACCGTTCCGAAGAGCGCCATGATGGCGGCCATCAGCAAAGAAGTCTTAAGCCAGTTTCCCAACATCGGTTTCCCTTTCTGCTCATCCGCCGCATCGCGCAGCGCATATTTCAGATGGTGGCGCCATGAAAAAAATTCAAGTGCCCATACAAATACCGGGATTGAGCACGAACCCCGACAAAAACTCCCGCACCGGCAGCCGCTGGCCACCCGCTCTCTGCAACTCCTCAATGCGCACTGCTCCCGCCCCGCAGGCAACTACAATGCCGCGTCCATCGACATTGACGATTTCCCCCGGTTTCCCGCTCAGCCGGCGCTCGAGCTGCGTTTTCCAGATTTTCAATATTTCGCCATTTAACGTGGTGTAGGCTCCAGGATTAGGATTAAATGCACGCACTGTTCGCTCGACTTGGGCCGCTTCCATTTGCCAATTGATTTGAGCTTCAGTTTTCCCCAATTTGCCGGCATAACTTGCGCCTTGCCGCGGCTGGGGCTCGGGCTGCAATTCTGCGCGTTCGAGCCCGTGTAGCGTGCGCACGATGGCTTCTCCGCCCAACTGCGCCAGCTTGTCATGCAAAGTTCGCGCGGTATCGTCTGCCGCAATTGTCAGCCGTACTTGCATTAACACCGGCCCCGTATCCAAACCCTCATCCATTTGCATAATGCTGATGCCAGTTTCGCTATCGCCCGCAAGTAACGCATGCTGAATCGGTGCCGCGCCTCGCCATCTCGGCAGCAATGATGCATGAATATTGATGCAACCGAGTCGCGGCAGGCTTAATAGCGCTTTCGGCAGAATCAATCCATACGCCGCGACCACCATCACATCCGCGGAAAGCCGGCTCAGTTCATCCAGCAGAGCCGTTTCTTTCAGAGTTTGCGGTTGCAGCACTTTAAGACCGTGCTTTGACGCGAGCCGTTTTACCGCGCTGGCGGTGGGTTTCATGCCCCGTCCGGCGGGACGGTCGGGCTGAGTGAGCACCAACACTATGTTGAAGCCTGATTGGAGCAAACGCTCTAGCGCCTGCGCCGCGAATTCGGGGGTGCCCGCGAACACTATTTTCATTACATGATCTTGCGTTGCATTTTTTTTAGCTTGTTGAGTATCCTCGCTTGCTTGAGGCGGGACAGGTACTCGACGAATACCTTGCCTTTAAGATGATCTATCTCATGCTGGATGCAAACCGAAAGCAGTCCGTCGGCGTCCAGCGTAAACAATTTTCCTTCGCGATCCAGCGCGCGCACCGTGACGCGTTCGGCACGCTGCAGTTTTTCAAAAATTCCCGGCACCGAAAGGCAACCTTCCTCGCAATCGGAAACCCCAGAGCTGGCTAGAATTTCAGGATTGATAAACGTGAGCAACTTGTCTCGCGTCTCCGAAATGTCGATCACAATAACTTGCTTGTGGACATCCACTTGAGTTGCAGCAAGGCCCACGCCTGGGGCCGCGTAAATGGTTTCCGCCATGTCCGCAACCAGTTTACGAACTTGGTCATTCACCTCCACCACAGGCTTGGCGAGAGTATGCAGCCGTCGGTCCGGGTATAGCAGAATTTTTAAAATCGCCATTTGTGCTTGCTAATTTAACAAACTACATGCAGAATTTATACTAACTCCTGATTTCTTATGGCGTATGCTACACTTTAAGAGTATCCCAGAATTTCGGGTTTGAACTTCTGCAAGCGGGGATTCCGATGCGTAACTTTATTATTATATCGCTGATTCTGCTTTCCGGATTGCTCTCGTCTCGGGTTTTTGCCGAGGAACCTGTAAAGCTGCAAGATAATCCGCCAGACCGCTATGTCGTGGTCAAGCGTGACACACTGTGGGGGATCTCAGGGCGTTTCCTCAAAGATCCTTGGCAGTGGCCGCGAATCTGGGGCATGAACCGGGAGCAGATCAAAAACCCACATTTGATCTACCCCGGCGATGTCATCCTATTCGATCTCTCGGGCCAATCACCCACCCTGCGCCTGGTGAGAGGAGAGCAGGCAGGGGGAGGCGTTATTGGGGGCAGAGAAACGGTTAAGCTAGGCCCGCGTATACGCGCAGAACCCAGGGAGCGCGCCCCTATACCCACTATCCCGGCAAACGCCATTGAGCCTTTCCTAAGCCAGCCGTTGGTGATCGAGGCCGGCGGCCTTGATGGCGCACCGCGCATCGTCGCTGCTCAAGATGAGCGCGTAGTGCTGGGCGCAGGCGACCGTGCGTATGTCCACAACCTGCCGAAAGACAAAGGCTTGGACTGGCAAATTTACCGTGCCGGCAAAACGCTCATCGATCCGGAAACACAGGAAGTTCTAGGCTACGAAGCCATTTATCTCGGCGAAGCCAAGGTCATCAAATTCGATGCGGCAAGCCCCATCGAAATCACCAAATCCGCTCTCGAAATAAACACCGGCGACCGCCTGGTCGTGGCCGCAACGGCTCCATTCGATAATTATGTGCCGCACGCGCCCGAAAAGTTGATTAAAGCACGCATCCTATCGGCCTACGGAGGTCTCTCTGAGGCCGGGCAAAATACTATTGTCACACTCAACAAGGGGGAGCGCGATGGTATTGAGAGAGGGCACGTGCTGGCGCTATACCACCGCTCGCCGCGTGCCAAAAATGAAAAGGGCGAAATTATACTGCGCATCCCTGATGAGCGCTACGGACTGTTACTGGTCTTCCGCACTTTTCAAAAAATCTCATACGCTCTGGTAATGCAGATTACCCGTCCTGTGCATGTACTGGACGTGGCACAGACGCCCTGAGTTAACTGCTAACCTTGGCTGCCCGCATATGCAGCCCGATAAGGATACCGAAAACTGGCTCGCGTTAAGCTTGGTGCCGGGGTTGGGGGATGATTCCTTCCGCAAGCTTCTGCTGGCTTTTGGCGAACCGCAAAAAATTTTCTCCGCGACCCACTCTGCGCTCTCCCGCGTGGTTTCCGCCAAAGTCGCACGCAGCATTTGCGAAGGTGTGGATCGTAGTGCTGTCCTGCCTGCGCTCAAATGGCTTGAAGATCAGCGCAATCACCTCATCACGCTGGCTGATGAAGATTATCCCAAACTATTGCTGCAAATTTCCGATCCACCGCCTCTGCTCTACGTCAAAGGAAGACGCGAACTGCTCAACTGTCCGTCACTGGCGATAGTCGGCAGCCGCAACGCCACCCCGCAAGGCATAGCCAACACGGAGAGCTTTGCGCGAAATTTAAGCGACGCCGGGCTCACCATCTTGAGCGGCCTCGCGCTGGGCATTGATGCGGCGGCACACCGCGGCGGTCTTAAAGGCGCCTGTTCCAGCATTGCGGTGGTCGGCACCGGATTGGATATCGTCTATCCGGCGCGAAACCGTGATTTGGCGCATGCGCTTGCCGACGCCGGTACGCTGGTTTCGGAGTTTCCGCTGGGAACGCCAGCAATCGGCAGTAATTTCCCGCGGCGCAACCGCATCATCAGTGGCTTGGCGCGCGGCTGTCTGGTGGTCGAGGCGGCACTTTCAAGCGGCTCTCTTATTACCGCGAGGCTTGCGCTGGAACAGGGCCGCGAGGTATTTGCTGTTCCGGGATCGATACACTCCCCGCTTTCTAAAGGTTGCCATGCTTTGATTAAACAAGGGGCAAAACTCGCGGAAACAGCACAGGACATTCTCGAGGAAATCGGCTGGCAAAAAAATCAACCCGCAACTGCCGCAGCCGAGCAAGACAGAGAAGACTCGCCGCTGCTTGAACATCTCGGCTTCGACGCATGCGACATTGACACGCTGTGCGCACGCAGCCAGTTGCCGCCCGATGCGGTTAGTGCAATGCTCCTGAAGCTCGAACTTGCCGGGCGCGTAGCCTCGCTTCCCGGTGGCTTATATCAACGGCTTGATTAGACCTGGGCATTCATTACCAACGCGCGTCCTGGTACAAATTCCTTGCTATCGCAGCAAATAGTTTTTATCATCTTGCGTTTTGTCCCCGCAATTGAAAGCGTATGTCCAACAATTTGCTGATTGTCGAGTCCCCGTCCAAGGTCAAGACCCTGAAAAAATATCTGGGGCGTGATTTTGAAATTCTTGCCTCGCTCGGCCACGTGCGCGATTTAGTGCCCAAGCAGGGTGCGGTGGATACGGCGCACGGCTTCGCCATGAAATACCAGTTGATTGCGCGCAACCACAAGTACGTGGACGCGATTGCCAAAGCGGTCACCAAGGCAGACAAAGTGTTCCTCGCTACCGACCCGGATCGCGAAGGCGAGGCCATCGCCTGGCACATTACCGAAATCCTGAAATCCAGGAAGCTGCTTAAAAACAAGCCACCGCAGCGCGTGGTGTTTTATGAAATCACCGAATCCGCAGTGAAGATCGCGATCAAGGAACCGCGCGAAATATCCATGCCGCTGGTCAATGCTCAGCAAGCGCGCCGCGCCCTCGATTATCTGGTCGGTTTCAATCTGTCGCCGTTGCTGTGGCGCAAGATTCGTCCCGGCTTGTCCGCAGGACGAGTGCAAAGTCCGGCGTTGCGCTTAATTGTGGAACGAGAACAGGAAATTGAGACGTTCCGCTCGCAGGAATTCTGGACGATTCATCTCGATAGCCACAAAGAGAAGCAAAAATTCTCACCGCGCTTATTCCAATACCATGCCAAAAAGCTGGAGCAATTCAGCATAGAGAGCGAAAGCGCCGAGAGAAAAATTATTCAGGAATTAAGTTCGGCGAAGGATGCGCAAGTCATAAAGGCTGAGAAGAAACGCAAGCAGAGATCGCCTGCGCCACCGTTTACCACTTCCACGCTGCAGCAGGAAGCGGTACGCAAACTCAATATGACAACTGCTCGCACCATGCGCATCGCTCAGCAATTGTACGAAGGCGTGGACATCGGGGGCACCAGCGTCGGCCTGATTACCTACATGCGTACCGATTCGCTTTCGCTCGCCAATGAGGCGGTTGCCGAAATCCGCAGTTACGTCAGCAAAATGTTTGAACCTGAATATCTACCTAAATCTGCAGTGCTGTACAAAAGTAAATCAAAGAATGCGCAAGAGGCACATGAAGCCATCCGACCTACATCGATTTTCCGCACGCCTGAAAGCGTGCGGCACCAGTTGAGTGCTGAACAGG
>DATMDB010000004.1:0-5264 GCA_035558075.1 Burkholderiales bacterium | reverse complement strand
GCTGCGCCAAGCAACTCAAATGCTTTGCCGCATTCGTTGGAGTGATCGCGACGTGGTGATTTTTCTCGGACGGTTTCTCACCGAACCCAAGCCGCACGTGCTTTTTGAGCCGCCGGCACGGCCGCCGTCGGGCAAGAGCTTTCTCCGAAAATGCGCGGCGCAAGGAGTACATCTTGATCTGAAAAGCCAGATGCTGTTTTACCGTAACGTGATCTTCATGAATGGTGAAGACTATCGGCCTGGAACAAGGGCCTTTAGTTCCTTATCGCGGCTTGCCGACCGGCGCGAATTCAAGCCGCACACTGCTCTCGATCACGGAACACAGCAACTGCTTTACCAATGGTACCAGGCAGGCTATATTAAAATAGGCTGCATGCCTTAGAGGAGTTGCCGCAATCAGGCCCCAACATGGAAAACACCACCGAGACCTCGCCGCAGCATCAGAAAATCGAAAGCGTGACGGATTATGAAGCCGCGATTGACAGGGTCATCGGCCGGGCGCGCCATCGTGTGCGCATGTTCGACAAGCAGGCAAGCAGCGCTTTTAACTCTATCGAGCGTTACGAGCTTTTGCGCGGTTTCCTGCTCGCGAGCCACAGCAACCGTTTATACATAGTCATGCACGACACCGGCTTTCTGATTGCACGCTGCCCGCGCATGATGCACTTGTTAAAACAGTTCAGCCACGGCATTGCCATCAACGAGACCCAGCCGCATGCCAAACATGTGTACGATCCGTTTACCGTGGTAGACGAAAACCACTATGTCCACCGTTTCCATTACGACGAGATGCGTGGACTGATGGCGCTCAATGACTTGAACGGCGCGCACCTGTTCAACGATCGCTTTGAAGATATATGGGAAGCGTCTCTCCCCGCCGTAACTGCAACCACGCTCGGGCTTCGTGGATGAGCTTTAGGTTTTCCAAGAAAACCGGAATTATGTTAAAATTCTTGCGTTGGCCTTTCACCTTTTGACGGTGGCCAATTGCTTAGTTGCTATCATCATAAACTTTACATTGAAGGAAGTTACTAAATGAGACGCTCACTCCTTATTGCCGGGCTGTTAGTACTGGGTCTGACCGCTTGCGGCAAAAAAGAACAACCTGCACCGGCAACCGCTCCTGCCCCTGCCATGGCTCCGGCACCGGCTCCAGCTCCGGCTCCAGCTGCAGATGCTGCAAAGCCAGCTGAACCGGCCAAAGCTGAAGAGAAGAAGACCGAAGAAAAGAAGTAATCCCCTCGCAGGAGCAAAAAAGCCGGCGTTCGCGCCGGCTTTTTTTGGCCCGAAAAACTTTACAGGATCTCGCGCCACGCAAAACCATTTTGCTGATCGGCGACACCCACCCACTCCGCCTCACAATTCAGTACCCGGGAAAGTGCCGCTCTTGCCAACTCCGGGGTGTTGTTGTTTTGGCTTAAATGCGCGGCGATGAGGTGCTGCAGGCGGCCGCAATCAAGATTGGCCAGCAGCTTGGCCGCCTCATCGTTTGACAAATGGCCGAAGCGTCCGGCAATGCGCTGCTTCAGAGGAGCCGGATAACCGCCGTTTTTGAGCATTTCCAAATCATGATTGCATTCCAGCACCAGCGCTTTACAGCGGCTCAAGACAGATTCGATATGCGATGTTGAGCAGCCGGTATCGGTGAGCACGCCCAGGCGACTTGCGCCGTCGCTGAACACAAATTGCGCCGGCTCGCGCGCATCATGCGGCACCGGATATGGCTCAAGCTCGATGTCGCCGATGCTGAAGCGCTGGTGGGCGCCGATATAAAAAACCTGCGGCAGGCTGGAAAACTCGTCTTGAAACGCGCTTGCGGTGCCGAATGTAAGCCACACCGGCAAATTGAACTTGCGCGCGAATTTGACGACCCCGCCGATGTGATCCGTATGCTCGTGCGTCACGACGATTGCGCTCAACTGTTGCGCCTCGAGTCCAAGGCGGGATAATCTGGAGATCATTTCGCTGATGCCGAAACCGCAATCCAGCATCACCCTCGTTTGCTTGACTTCCACCACCAGGGCGTTGCCCTGGCTGCCGCTGCCGAGGGAAGCGAAGCGCATTATTTGAGCTGTTCGTAAAGCAGGGCCAAAATTCGGTTCGCGGTTTCAGATTGTTCCGGCTTGCCGTCCTTGTTGAACACATTGACCTGGCTTGCCTCTCCCTCTCCTTGTACCACGATGCGATAGCGCTCGTTCTTGGGAAGCTTTTTCTCGTCCGACTTCCAGAACGCCAGTTTGTCAAGCCAACCTTTCTTTCGGATGTCAGCAGCTTCCGGATCGGCGTAGCGCACGAAGTACAGTCCCTGCGAGCGGTCGCGGTCTTCAACGGTGAAGCCGACGCGGTCGAGCGCCAAGCCGACACGCCGCCAGGCGCGGTCAAAGCTGTCGTTGAGAGACAGCATGCCGCTGCCGTCAGATTGCTTGCTCAGGCTGGCGCGGGTGATCACCGGGGCAACAGCCGCCGATTGTGATTTGGCTTGTGCTTCCTCACTGCCAAATCGCACCATCAGCCGAGACAGCATTTCCGATTCGAGCTCGGGCGCCGGCGGGCTCGGCTGCCAGATGGTGTGGTCCTTGTATTCGTTTTCAAACACTTCGACCATGCCGCGGTGGCTGATATAAATTTCCGTGGTGTCAGGATCGTTTCCGCGCTCCAGGCGGGTGCGGAATTTGTCGCGCTGCGAAGTTGAGGTGACCAGGGTAACTACTTTGTTGAGCAAGCCGCGGATTCCCCCTTCGGGCACTCTTTCCCGATGCTCCACCCAATCGGTCTCCATCACGCCGGCTTCAGGCATTTCCGTCTTGAGCGAATAACCGTTATCCAGCCAGAATTGCCTGACCACGGGCCACACGACTTCCGGCTTTCCAGGAATCACCAGCCAGCGCTGGCCGCCATCGCGCTCAATGCGCAACCTGTCATCAAACACCGGCAGCACGTTCGATGTGCCGGCCCGTTGAGCTTTTACTTTGCTGAAATCGGAGAAGGTGGTGCCGCCCTGCGTCTGGGTTTCCGCATTGCGCTCGCTCTCGCCGGGTGAAGTAAGATCGGGCGGCACTTCCAGCGGCGCTGCTTCCTGCGCCGTCTTGTAAGCGTCCTTCTTGAAAAAGGGAAGTGAATCGCAACCGCCGGACGCAAGCGCGACAACCAGCAGCACCACGACCTGCTTGGCAAAACTCCTCATATCTTCTTTGCTTTTCTGACTCACCTTACACCTTGATTCCTGTCTGCCGCATGGCATTTCTGACCGTTTCATGGTGGGCTTCAGATAGCGGCGTCAAGGGAAGGCGTATGCCCGATGCAATCAATCCCATTTGCGCAACCGCCCATTTCACCGGAATCGGGTTGGCCTCGATAAACAGATTCTTGTGCAAATCAAAAAGCTTGTTGTTGATGCTCCGCCCTATCGCCAGATCGCCTTTGAACGCTGCAACGCACATTTCATGCATGAGTTTGGGGGCGACATTGGCGGTTACCGAAACCACCCCCTGCCCGCCGAACAGCATCAGCGCCAAAGCGCTTGCGTCGTTCCCGTCGTAAACCGCGAAATTCGGCGGTGCCTGACGCACCAGGTCGCTGCTGCGCTCTATGCTCCCGGTAGCATCCTTGAGGCCGATGATATTAGGCACTTGCGCCAGCCTTAACGCGGTTTGATTCTGCAAATCGCAGGCGGTTCGGCCTGGAACATTATAGAGGATCTGCGGGATGTCCACGCTTTCCGCGATTTTCCTAAAATGCAGATACAGCCCTTCCTGGGTCGGCTTGTTGTAATACGGCACTACCGAAAGCGAGTAATCCGCGCCGACTTTCTTGGCATAGCGTGCAAGCTCGATTGCTTCGGTGGTGGAATTGGCGCCGGTGCCGGCAATCACCGGAATGCGTTTTTTGGCGTGCTCGACCACGACACGGATAAGCTCACAATGTTCTTCGACATCCACCGTCGGCGATTCACCGGTGGTGCCGACCACCACAATGCCGTCCGTGCCTTCGCGTATGTGCCAGTCCACCAAGGCGCGCAGCCTCGGAAAATCGAGGCTGCCGTCCTCCACCATCGGGGTGACAATCGCCACCAGACTGCCTCTGAGCATTACCCTTTGCCTGTGCAATATAAAGCGGTTATTTTACATTAAATCCCCGCCGCTTCTGGAACGTTCTCGCGCCGGGCGCAGATGCGCTGCATGAGCGCCGGTCTGGGCTGCGAAACAAATACATCCTCGTAGGCAATCACTCGCAATTGACCGCGCACCATTTCCAGTAATTCCCCGGGTTTAAGCAGAAAATCCGGGTTGCTCGGCTTGCCATAGCGCTCGTTGCCCGCCGCAAAGGTTTCGTAAATCAGAACCCCCTCCTGCTTCAGGCCTTCCAGCAAACGGGGGAAAAGTGGACGGTGTAGATAATTACATACGATAATTCCGGCAAATTGCCGCTGCGCGTAGGGCCATGGCCCGCCTTCCAGATCGGCGAGCCTAACCGACACCCCCGCAACACCGCGCAGACCTTGCAAGTAAGACTCGTCCTGGTCCACCGCCTCAACAATATGGCCCAGGCCAGCGAGCAGCCGCGCATGACGACCCGATCCGCAGGCCAGATCCAGCACCCGTCCGCGCGGCGGAATGAGATGGACCCAGCGGCAGACCCAGTCAGACGGAGTCTGTAGTTCGTGATGAGGCGTATCAGTAGTCACGGATTAAAAAAATACGGGTTGTTCTATGAAAAGCAGGTTTTTTGACTATACTTGCTGATCATTAACTAAGGATTTTGACAATCCCCGCCGCAAATCGCGGCCTGGGCTTTGTTTCATCATGTTACCGGAGGTAAATCATGCCCGGCAATTCGCTTAAAAGCGAACAAGTGCTGAGCAGCATTCTGCACGCGATTCCTTTCCCAGTCGTGTTGACCCGGCTTGCGGATGGCAAGTTTCTCTATGTCAATCCATCCGCTGCGGAACAGCTCAAGGTTTCCCCTGAAAAAATCCAGGGCCAGTATGCGCTCGATTTTTACCTGAACCCGGGCGACCGCGCCCAGCTGGTGGAACGCGTCACGAACGAGGGCATGGTGTCCAATTACGAGGTGCAGGTCAAAGACAGCGAGGGCGGGGTCTTCTGGGCGCTGTCGTCAATCCAGATGTTCACTTACGCCCAGGATCAATGCCTGCTTTCAATCTTCACCAACATCAATGAACAAAAATACAATGAGGAAAAGTTGCGCCTCGCTGCCAAGGTGCTGGAAAACATATCCGAAAACATCGTGATTACCGATTCACA
>DATMDB010000003.1:0-7895 GCA_035558075.1 Burkholderiales bacterium | reverse complement strand
TTGCCGGCACAGTATTGGCTGCGGCGCTCACCGCGCGCTCGCGCGAACTTTCGCATACTGCTTATTACGCGAAACAAGCGGCGCGTGTTCTGCTCGAGCAGGCCAGGCAACACCCGGTGGCGCTGGTGTTTGGCGGGGAAGCTTCGGGTTTGAGCAACGAGGAAATCATCAAATGCCAGATGCTGGTGCACATTCCTGCAAATCCGGACTATGTATCGCTCAATCTGGCGGCCGCAGTGCAGGTGATGTGCTACGAGTTGCGAATGGCCTTTGAAAATCTTGCCCCGCAGCCAAGCGAATTTGAAGCGGCGAGCTTTGAGGAAATTGAGATGTTTTTCCGCCATCTCGAGGAAGTCATGGTGAGTACGGGATATTTGAATCCAGATCAGCCGAAGCGGCTGATGCAAAGGTTGCGCAGGCTGTTTGCCCGAGCGCGGTTGGAAAAAGAGGAAATTAATATTCTTAGAGGCATTTTGAAGGCATTTTCAAAAATAGTTGACTAAATTACTGGGTTATTGCAAACTCATGCTTTTTAAGGCTAAACGGATTTAAAATGTTGGAACATATTAAAGAAGACATTGCCGTAGTTTTCGACCGCGACCCGGCGGCGCGCACTACATGGGAGGTGATTACCTGCTATCCCGGCTTTCACGCGCTGCTGATTCATAAGTTTTCCCACTGGCTATGGCGCGCGGATTTTAAATGGCTGGGACGCTTCGTTTCGCATTTTTCGCGCTGGATCACCGGAATCGAAATTCACCCAGGAGCGAAAATCGGCAGACGCGTATTCATTGATCACGGCATGGGCGTGGTCATCGGCGAGACTTCGGAAATCGGCGATGACTGCACGCTGTATCACGGGGTGACCCTGGGCGGCACCTCGTGGAACAAGGGCAAGCGCCATCCCACGCTGGGCAAGGGCGTGGTAGTCGGTGCGGGCGCGAAAATCCTGGGGCCTATTTTGATAGGCGAAGGCGCAAGGATCGGTTCCAACGCAGTCGTGGTGAAAGACGTCCCTGCGGGCGCGACTGCGGTTGGCATACCCGCGCGCATAGTGGATACCGAGCATGAAGCGGCGCGCGCCAAGACCGCGGAGAAAATGGGTTTTTCCGCTTATGCGGTGAGCCGCGACGAGAACGACCCGGTGGCGCAAGCCATCCACGGCTTGCTGGACCATACCGTGAATATAGACCAGCGCATCGAGGCGATCATGAAACAACTGGAGAAGCTCGGGGCAAAAGTCGAGGACGAGCGTGCCACCGCAGAAAAATTCGACCCCAATTATCTAAGGAACCTCTGATTAAGCCCCACGCGTAGCGCGTTGCAGGCGAGGGGCGGCCAAATGCTAGGCGCGAGGGCACAGCGCTATCGAGATATAACGCAAGCCCGAGCAACACCGCAGATGACCGTCCAGTCGCCGCAACCCAAAGGGACGGGACAATCCGTGCACATGGCTTCGTTGTTCGTCGTTTGTTTGGCCTCCACCAAACGGCGCTCCTCACGCCTCGCCCTGCACCCGGATTGCATGCCGTCGCGCACGTGCGGGACTTAATCAGAGGTTCCCTAATAGTTGACTGAAACATTCGGGTATTGTATAGTTGACAAATTTAATCAAGTATTATTTGGCTGGCTTTGAGGTGGACATATGCGATTGACGACCAAAGGGCGTTTTGCGGTCACGGCAATGATTGATCTGGCGATGCGTCACGGCAGCGGACCGGTGACATTGTCGGAAATCAGCGAGCGCCAGAAAATTTCCCTGTCTTATCTCGAACAATTGTTCGGCAAACTGCGGCGGCACGCTTTGGTGGACAGCGTGCGCGGGCCGGGCGGCGGCTATTGTCTGGCGAAAGGCACGGATCAGGTTTCGGTGGCGGACATCATCCTCGCGGTGGATGAACCGATTGATGCCACCCAGTGCGGCGGCAAGGAAAACTGCCGCGATGAGCAGAAGTGCTTGACCCACGACTTGTGGGCGGCGTTGAACGACCGCATTTTCGACTACCTGCATTCGGTTACGCTGTCGCAGCTGGTGACAGACCAGAAAAGCGACAATATCAAGGTGATTCGCGACCAGCGCATGGGCAGAAAAAAGAACGAATCCGCAGTTCCAGTGTAACACGCATGACCCTTCCCGTTTATTTTGACCACAATTCCACTACACCGCTTGATGAGCGCGCGTTGGCGGCGATGCTGCCGTATTTACGCACGCATTACGGCAATGCCTCGAGCCGTCATGAGTACGGCACGCAGGCGCGGAAAGCGGTAAACCTGGCGCGAGCGCAAGTCGCTGCGGCAGTCGGGGTTGAGCCTGCGCAAGTGGTGTTTGTGAGCGGCGGGACTGAAGCCAACAACGCCTTCATCAAGGGCGCGGCGGCGCAACTTACGCCGTCGCAGGTCGCGGTGAGCGCAATTGAGCATCCCTGCGTTGCCAAACCAGCGCAGGAATTGGCAAGGGCGGGCTGGAAGTTGCGCAAGTTGGCGGTGGATAGCAAGGGCAGGGTGGATCTTGTCGACGTGGAAGTGGCGCTTGCGCAACCGACCGGCATCGTGTCGGTGATGCTCGCCAACAACGAAACCGGCGTAATCCAGGATGTAGCCGCAGTGGCCGAAATAGCGAGAAAGCGGAAAGCCTGTGTGCATACCGATGCGGTACAGGCTTTCGGAAAAATCGCGGTGGATTTTACCGCGCTCAATGTGCATGCGATGACAATTTCCGGGCACAAGATTTACGGCCCCAAAGGCGCAGCTGCCTTGATTCTGGACAAGCGCATCGAGTTGAAACCGCTGCTCTCGGGCGGCGGACATGAGAAAGGCATGCGTTCCGGCACTGAAAACGTGCCGGCGATTGTCGGTTTTGGCGTCGCGTGCGAGCTTGCGCAAAGCCGCTTGCAGAATCTTTCGTCTGAATTGCAGGCGATGCGCGAACGGCTGGAACAGGGCTTGCAGGGCATGGGCGCGCGGGTGTTTGGCGGCAATGCGCAACGTCTGCCCAACACCAGCTATTTTGCGTTTCCGGGAATAGATGGAGAAACCCTGGTGATCGAGCTCGACAAGGCAGGCTATGCGGTGGCGAGCGGTTCCGCGTGCTCGAGCGTGAGCAATGATCCCAGCCCGACTTTGCTGGCCATGGGCGTGGCGCCCGATGTTGCGAGAAGCGCGGTCAGGGTAAGCCTGGGCAAAAACAACAACATGGATGAGATAGAAGGATTTTTGCAAACGCTTAATGCGGTGTTGAACCGATTGCAACGTCTCTCGGCAATTGCTGTCTGAAACAGATGGAAACGAAGGAGTAGTGGAGAAACATGGCAATCACATTGACTGAGAATGCGGCGAACCACATCAAGAAAGTTCTGGCCAAGCGCGGCAATGGAGTGGGCTTGCGTCTCGGCGTGAAAAAAGTCGGCTGTTCGGGATGGGCTTACACCTTTGACTATGCCGACGCGGTGGGCGAACGCGACCATCTTTTTGAATCACATGACGCCAAATTGGTGGTGGATGCCGATAGCCTTCCTTATCTTGACGGCGCGGTGCTGGATTTCATCAAGGAGGGCTTCAAGGAAACCTTCAGGTTTGACAATCCTAATATCAAAGGCCAGTGCGGGTGCGGGGAAAGCTTCAGTGTTTAACGCATCCTTGGCTTGATGCGGTTCCGCAATTTACAAGACCAGAAGGAATGAATAGTTGACTATAATGGTCGGGTATAATAAACTGCTAATAGTTGAGTAAATAACTCGGGAATAAAGAGCTTTAAAATCAGGAGTTAAGTAAATGAGTGCCATGCTCGAAACACTGGTAAACCAGCCTTATAAACACGGCTTCGTCACCTCGATTGAGGCGGATGTCATCCCCAAGGGGTTAAGCGAAGACGTGATCCGGATGATTTCGAAGAAAAAGAATGAACCGGAGTGGATGCTGGACTTCAGGCTCAATGCCTACCGCCACTGGCTCACCATGCGCGAGCCACACTGGGCCAACGTGCGCTATCCGAATCTCGACTATCAGGACGTTATTTATTACTCCGCGCCCAAGCCCAAGAAAAAACTCTCGAGCATGGATGAAGTTGATCCCGAACTGCGGCGCACGTTTGAGAAACTGGGCGTGCCTTTGCACGAACAAAAGGCGCTCGCCGGCGTGGCGGTGGATGTGGTGTTCGACAGCGTGTCAGTAGCCACGACTTATAAAAAGAAACTCGCGGAGCTTGGCATCGTTTTTTGTTCCTTCTCTGAAGCGGTGCAGGAGCACCCGGAGCTGGTGAAGAAATACCTCGGCAGCGTGGTGCCGCCCACCGATAATTTTTTCGCTTCGCTCAATTCAGCTGTGTTCACCGACGGCTCGTTCTGCTATATACCGAAAGGCACCAAATGCCCGATGGATTTGAGCACCTATTTCCGCATCAACACCCAGGATTCGGGTCAGTTTGAGCGCACCCTCATCATCGCCGAGGAAGGCGCATCGGTTTCCTACCTCGAAGGCTGTACCGCGCCGAAATTCGACACCAACCAGCTGCACGCCGCAGTGGTGGAACTGATTGCGCTGGATAACGCGGAGATTAAATATTCGACGGTGCAGAACTGGTACGCCGGCGATGAAAACGGCGTAGGCGGTATTTTCAACTTCGTGACCAAGCGCGGCCTGTGCAAAGGCGTCAATTCCAAGATTTCCTGGACGCAGGTGGAAACCGGCGCGGCGATCACCTGGAAATATCCCTCGTGCGTTTTGCTTGGCGACAATTCCATCGGCGAGTTTTATTCAGTGGCGCTCACCAACCACATGCAGCAGGCCGACACCGGGACCAAGATGACGCACATCGGCAAAAACACCCGCAGCCGCATTATCAGCAAGGGCATTTCCGCCGGGCGTGCCAACAACAGCTACCGCGGCCAAGTGAAAATCGGCCCCCGGGCACAAAACGCGCGCAACTACTCGCAGTGTGATTCGATGCTGCTTGGCAGCGCCTGCAGCGCCAATACCTTCCCCAATATTGATGTGCAGAACAATACCGGGAAGGTGGAGCACGAGGCTTCCACTTCCAAGATCGGTGAAGACCAGCTGTTTTATTTCGCGCAGCGAGGCATCGGAGCGGAAGCAGCGGTCTCGATGATCATCAACGGTTTTTGCAAAGACGTGTTCAACCAGTTGCCCATGGAGTTCGCCGTCGAGGCCACCAAATTACTCGGCCTTAAACTGGAAGGAAGCGTGGGATGAATAACAAGAACACCCTGCTTGAAGTTCGCAATCTGTCGGCCGAAGTCGCCGGCATTGAAATTCTCAAAGGCATCAATCTCACTGTGAAAGCGGGTGAAGTGCACGCCCTCATGGGGCCGAACGGCTCGGGCAAAAGCACTTTTGCCAAGGTGCTGGCGGGGCACACCGACTACACCGTGACCGGCGGCGAAGCGCTGTACCAGGGGAAAAATCTTCTGGAAATGGCCCCAGAAGAACGCTCGCGCGCCGGATTGTTTCTCGCGTTCCAGTACCCGATTGAAATTCCCGGGGTGAGCAACAGCGCTTTCCTGCGGCTGGCCTATAACACCATGCAGGCGGCGCGCGGCGGGGAAGAGCTCGATCCTTTGGAATTCGACGATTTCGTGCGGGAGAAAATCAAGATTGTGGACATGGATCCTAGTTTTCTCGACCGCAGTGTGAACCAGGGTTTTTCCGGCGGTGAGAAAAAACGCAACGAGATCGTGCAAATGGCGATGCTCGAGCCCAAGCTCGCGGTGCTCGATGAAACCGACTCAGGACTGGATATTGACGCGCTGAAAATCGTGGCGAACGGCGTGAATCACCTGATCAGGCCGGATAACGCGATTGTTCTGGTAACGCATTACCAGCGCCTGCTCAACTATATCGTGCCCGACTACGTGCATGTCATGGAAGGCGGGCAGATCGTCAAGACCGGCGGCAAGGAACTGGCGCTGGAGCTCGAGAAGCGCGGCTACGACTGGGTACGCGCCGAATTCGATGCGACAAGAGCCGCTGCCTGAATACCGTCATGGAACTCGTCAACACCGGCGCGAAAGACCGCTATCTCGAAAGCCTGCTGCGCGGACAACCTCCGGCCAGCCCTCTTAGCTGGCTGAATCAAATCCGCGCTGACGCTACAGAACGCGCCAATGCACTCACCGTTCCGACCACCCGCGATGAAGAGTGGCGTTTTACCGACCCTTCGCCGCTGCTGAAATTTTCCTTCCAGCCGGCGCGCGGAGCTCCACGCCTTGCGCAAGCCGACATTCAACGCTTCGTGATACCCGAGGCCTCTTCGGACCGTCTGGTTTTCGTTGATGGCATGTATGCAGAGGAGCTATCCACGCACTGCGGTCACGAGCACGGGATCCTGGTAACCAGTCTTGCGCAAGGTTTGTCGTCGCACGGCGAAGTTTTGCAACAGCATCTCGCGCGCCATGCCGATTTTCACAACGACGTATTTTGCGCGCTCAACACCAGCTTTCTGCATGATGGCGCGCTGGTAATCATCAACAAGAATGTAGCTTATCGCACACCCATCCATTTGCTGTTCATTGCGACCAAGCCGGAAACGGCTGCTTATCCGCGCTCTCTGGTGGTGGCGGAGACCGGAAGCCGGTGCGTGCTGATCGAGGAATATATAAGTCTCGCCGAAAACGTTTATTTCAATAACGCGGTGACCGAAATCGTGGTCGGTGAAAACGCGCGCGCGCAGCATACCAAGCTGCAGCAGGAAAGCCATGCCGCCTTTCATATTGCGCATTGCGCGGTGACGCTGGCGCGAGGAGCAAATTATATTTCCAATACGGTCACTTTAGGCGCGCGTCTATCGCGCCATAACCTGCATGTGCTGCAGGCAGCCGAAGGCACGCACTGCGCTTTGGACGGGCTTGCGCTGATATCGGGCCGCCAGCTCGCGGACACGCACACCTATATGGATCACGCTAAACCGCACGGCGCCAGCCGACAGCTGCATAAATGCATCGTGGGCGATGCGGCGCACGCGGTATTCAACGGCAAGGTGTTGGTGCGCGAGGGCGCGCAGCTTACCGACTCGGCGCAATCCAGCCGCAATTTGCTGCTCTCCGGCAAAGCGCATGTGGATACCAAGCCGCAGCTGGAAATATTCGCGGACGATGTGAAATGCGCCCACGGCGCAACGGTGGGGCAGCTCGATGCGGAAGAAGTGTTTTATCTGAGAAGTCGCGGACTGGACGAAGCGGAGGCAAAAAGTCTTTTGACCTGCGCCTTCGCTGCCGAAATCATCGACAAGATTCCGGTGGCCTCGCTGGCGCGGCGGCTTAAGCAGAAAGTGATGGAACAAACCCAGGTGAGAGAACAAGCATGAATCGCCCGGTACGCAGCGAAAAACCAAAAGCGCCCGCGCTGGATGTCGCGCGTATACGCGCCGATTTTCCGATTCTAGCCCGCAGTATCAACGGCAAGCCGCTGGTGTATCTGGACAATGCCGCGAGCAGCCAGATGCCGCAACCCGTGATTGACCGGCTGGTGCGCTACCAGACCCAGGAGCACGCCAATATCCACCGCGCGGTGCATACCTTGAGCGAGCTCGCCACGGCGGAGTACGAAGAAGCGCGGCGCAAGGCGCAGCGCTTTGTCAACGCCAAGGACGAGCACGAAATCATTTTCACGCGCGGCACCACCGAGAGCATCAATCTGGTGATGCACGGCTACGGCCGCGCTTTCATCAAGGCCGGAGACGAGATCATCATCTCGGGTCTGGAGCACCACTCCAATATCGTGCCGTGGCAAATGTTGTGCCAGGAAAAAGGTGCGAAACTGCGCGTGGTGCCCATCAACGATGCCGGCGAAATTCTGCTTGATGAATATGAAAAGCTTTTCAACGAGCGCACCAAGTTCGTCGCGCTTTCGCATGTCTCGAATGCGCTGGGCACGGTGAACCC
>DATMDB010000002.1:0-4746 GCA_035558075.1 Burkholderiales bacterium | reverse complement strand
ATCCTCGATGAGATTGCTAAAACCCGGCAATTGCAGCAGGTATGAGCCTTTTGGAATCAGCAGGCGGATGGAAAGTTGCACCGGGGGCACGCTTTCCACGAGATCGAGATCGGCGATGCGCCGCAGCAGTTCGATATTACCATCGAGCGTCATCCACGGCGTGAATGCGACAAAAGTCGGAGCAATAGCGATGCCGGCTTCGCGCATCAGCGCAACGACGCGGTTGAAGTCCTTACTCGAGTGGTTTTTGGCCAGGTATTCCAGAACGCGGTCATCCACTGATTCCACCGCCGAGGTAATGAACAGGCAGCCGGTTTTTTTCAATTCCGGCAGGAGGTCCGCATGTTCGATGAGATGCTGTACTTTGATAGTGGCGTCGTAAGTGATATCGGGAAATTCCTCATGCAACGCGCGCACGATTTTCAGGGAATGGGTCGGGCCGTTGAAGAAATCAGGGTCGCCGAAGGAAATGTGCCGCGCCCCCATCGCTACCTGCTGGCGGATATCCGCAAGCACCACCTCCGCCGGCACAATGCGGAACTTGCCTTGGTACACCGGCACCACCGGGCAATGGCGGCATAGATGTTTGCAGCCACGGCTGGCTTCGGCAAAGCCAACCACTTTTTTTCTTCCGTCGGGAAGCTCCAGCCGGGTGTAGCGCTGCAATTCTGGAAGAATCGAACGCTCAGGGACTACAAAACCGATTTTATTCAGATTGACCACAGGCTCAACTTGCGTAGCAGAGACTTGCCCGTTTCTGAGTCGTTGGGCCAGGCTTAGCAGCCCGGGCTCGAATTCACCACCCAGCACGGTTTGCACCCCAAGACTTCTCAAGAGCACTTCATTCATGGGTGCATACAAGCCGTAGACGCACAGGTGCGCCTTGGGGGAAAGCCGTTTGATGCGCGGCAGCGCCTGAATTGCGATGCGCGTTGCAGTGTGCATTCCGACGTAAATGGCGACCAGCGAGGTTTCTGTCAGCTTCTCTGCATCGAGCTTTTGCAAGGAAAGATCAAGGCAGGCAACTGCAAATCCCTCGCGTTTAAGCCATGCCGCGGGTTCGGCCAACGCGAACGGTTGCCGCCCCAGCTCATAAGGGTTAATGAGAACGACTTTGAATGCGCCGGTGCGGCGCGATTGCAAGCCGGGGGGATTAACCGTGACAGTGTCCACCGAGTTTTAAAACCTGTAGCCGCGATGCAGGGCGACGACTCCCGCGCTGAAATTGAAGTATTCAACGCGCTCGAACCCGGCCTGTTCCATCATCTGCTTCAGTTCCTCCTGCGAGGGATGCAAGCGGATGGATTCAGCGAGGTAGCGGTAGCTGTCGGCGTCGTTCACGACGAGCTTGCCCAGAGCCGGCAGTACCTTGAACGAATACGCATCGTAGAGCGGCTGCAGCGGTTTCCAGATTTTGGAAAATTCCAGCACCAAAAGCCGTCCGCCGGGTCTTAACACGCGCCGCATATCCTTGAGCGCCAAATCCTTGTGCGTCATGTTCCTGAGGCCAAAGGCAACGCTCACGCAATCGAAGTAATCGTCGGGGAAAGGCAGTTTTTCCGCGTCGCATTGTGCGACCGGCAATGGCAGCCCTTTGTCGAGCAGACGGTCGCGGCCGAGCCTGAGCATGGAGTTGTTGATGTCGGTGAACCATATTGTGCCGCCTTCGCCTACGCGCTTGGCGAAGAGCACGCTCATGTCTGCGGTGCCGCCGGCGATGTCGAGCACACGGTCGCCGGCCTTGACCGCGCTCAATTCGAGTGTGAAACGTTTCCACAGCCGGTGCGCGCCCAATGACATGAGGTCGTTCATCAGGTCGTAGCGGTTTGCCACCGAGTTGAATACGCCTGCAACCAGGGAGGTTTTTTCCTCTTCGGCGACTTTTTGAAAACCGAAATCAGTAGGTTTACTCATCACTAAACTGGGAAAGAGTCCGCCGGGCAAACACGCAGGCAAATAGTGAACATCCGCGCTTTCCATGACCGGCAGATGATATTGTTTTGCATTGCTTTCCCGGGCGTTCCTATTTGGATTTGGGTCGGGACTCAAACGTCCCGGCAACCGGTTCGCGGCTTGCTCCCGCAGTTTCCATGCGCTTCAAGTATTCCTGCCACATGCTTTCCTGGTTCACCCCCAGCGCGTACAGGTAATCCCAAGAGTATATGCCGGTATCATGGCCATCCGAGAAACACGGCTGCACTGCATAGCTGCCTACCGGTTCGATTCGTGTGATCTCGACGTTTTTCTTACCGACTTGCAGTACTTCCTGCCCCGGACCGTGGCCGCGCACTTCGGCGGAAGGCGAATAAACGCGCAGAAATTCGTACGGAAGCTGGTAGATTTTCCCGTCGGAGAAGGAAATTTCCATTACCCGCGATTTCTGATGCAGCTTGATTTCAGTCGGGCTGGGGGTGCCTTTGTCGAGCCCTGCCATGATTTTTCCGCAAAAAAACCGCTGTTGCGTTCAGGAAATCATCATAACCGAGTTGGGGCAAAACAAAAACCACAGCAGAGGCTTTTCCAGGGGTGTTTCAGCGGATTTTATGCGCTGCCAAAGTCAACCTGCTCGTAGTCGCTGCCTTTCTCAATGAGCCTGGTGAGCTTCAGGTGCTGCGGTTCGCTGGTAAACACTTCGATGATCCGCCCGGTCTGAAACCACCCGCCGGGTAGAATCAACGAAGGTTCGATCTTCTGATCCGCCACATCCGGCAATAGAAAGCCCTGGACGTAGGCAGGCGGTATGCCGACACCGACTGGCCGTACCGCAACGGGTTCGGGATTTCCCGGCAGAGCGCGCACACCGAGATGTAATTCGCCGTTCTGCTTGAGAGTGAGCCATTGCACCACGCACAATAAAAATGTCTTCCCGCCTGCCGCACTAGTTCCGATAAGCTGGTGGAGCTGCACGCGTGACCCGCCCCCCTCCGGCGCGCGCACCAAGCCGAAACCCTGGGGCCCATCGTTTTTGGTTTTCCAGGATTCCAGGGCATAACCCATTTGCGAAGCCCGCATTTCTTCGCGTTGCTTGCTCAAGTGACCGAAGGTCGCCAGCTCTTCCTCCTCTTCTCGGGAGAGTCGCGGGGCTCCCGGCTGCTTGAACGGTTTGCCGCTCATAAAATAATGAATCGCCGGAATACCGATACAAACTTGCACTGTATTCTCTATCTGACGGCGTGGATTTACCGCCCCGCTGCCCGGTTTGCACCACTGCTGGTAAAGCAGCTTGAGCAGACTCTCGCAGCCGGGTTGTATGCTATCTGTGCCGAGGCCGAGTTCCGCAGGCGGCTGCCCTTGTTCGAGCAGCACAATTCTCTTCAACAGGTTTTTAGCCAGGTCATCTACGGCAAGGTAGCGGGCCGACGCGGGAACGCTTCCTTTGAGACGGAGCGTCACGCCCTGGTTGCCTTCAAGATCCACCGCCAGCATAAACGCACCCTCAGGCGGCGTGGTTGTAATGCTGATTTTATCGCCCCATTTTTCAAGCCAGCGCTTGGCGAGTTCGAGCCGCTTGGGCGAGAGCGAATAGGGATTGCCAAGGCCGAGCAACAGCGCCTGTGCATAGGCTGCCGCGCAGCTTGTGGCATTCGCTTCCGGGTTGAGACTGTCGCGCACCGCAACATCGGCAAAACCGTGTTTTTCGGCAAATGCATACAGCGCGTGCAGATGCCTCCACCAATCCGGGACGACTTCCTGGTTGGTCAGGTAATACTCCAAAATGGATAATGTCGTGTATCGCACGCAGCGCTGGCACATGAGCGCGGCGTTTTTTCTCGCCTCTTCGCCATCTTCGACAGCATCCTGCAAGCAGCGCTGATACGCCGCCCGCAGGGTCTGCCACAATTCCACTACCTGTTTCCACAACGCCGACTCCGTCGCAGCCAGCGGCAGCGGTTTGGTGGCGTATTTCTTTGCACACTCAGTCTGTACCAGTTCGACTGTCTCGCGCAGCTCTTCAAGCGTTTTAAGCCGCTCCAAGGGACCCGTCCTGAATTGCAGGAAGCGTTTAAGCTCGGCAGATAATACCTGCTGCACCTGTGCAGAATTGGTGAGCGGCAATTGCTCAATCCAGCGCCTGCAGGAAGCGGCGTTGCTCAACTCTGTGGTGGTTCCCGGGCGGATGTCGGGAAGCGGCATCGGCAACATCTGGGTATCACTTTTTCAATGCGGGTTAAGCGTCATTTGCAAAGAGGTTTGCAGCTTCGCTTTAAAATCTCGTGGCAAGGCGTGCGGAGTGGAGCGCAGCTTTTGCCCCCATACCGGATTGGGAAAATGCGGATCATCCTGATAACGCGGAATTACATGCCAATGCACATGAGGAGTAACATTACCCAGGCTCGCCAGGTTGATTTTGTCGGGGATGAGCAAGTCGCGCAACACCTTCTCCACTGCGCATACCACGCGCAGCATGTGCTGACGTTCGATTTCGGCCAGATCAGTCATTTCGCGGGTATGCTTATCCCATATCACACGGCAGAATCCGGGATGTTCCGGGTCGTTGACCAGTACCACGCGGCACAGCATGTCCCGCCACATGATCTCGCCACCGGATGAGGCGCATAGCTCGCAGCTCGTCATAGACACGTCAGGCTGGATGGTTATTTATTATACCCCGATATCCCGCTTTACGAGGTCGTGGCGCATCATTTGAACCAACCGCTTGGCTAGCGGGCCACCGCGCTGAACACTTTTTTCAGGAGCTTGCCGCTGTAGTCGGCCGGGTTGCTGCGAATGGCTTTTTCCTCATCT
>DATMDB010000001.1:0-2015 GCA_035558075.1 Burkholderiales bacterium | reverse complement strand
CGTAGCTTCCGCCTTCCAGTTTGTGCGCGGTTCCGGTTTTGCCGGCAACGCGATAGCCCAGCACTTGCGCACGCGGCGCCGTGCCGCCGGGTTCCACCGCCAATTCCAGCATGCTTCGCACTGCGCGCGCCGTTGCCGCAGAAATCACCGGGCTGCCGCTTGCCGGCGCATCCAGCTTCACCAGGGACAGGGGCTTCAATTCACCCTCTGTGGCAAACACGGTGTAAGCGCGCGCAAGCTGCATCAGGCTTACTGAAATGCCATGCCCGTAAGACATGGTGGCCTGCTCGATCGGGCGCCAGGTTTTGTATGAGCGCAGTTTTCCCGATACCTCTCCCGGAAACCCGGAACGCGGCATTGCGCCAAAGCCGACACGGCTGAAAATGTTCCACAGCGATTGCGAAGTCAGCGATAACGCGATTTTCGCGGCGCCGACGTTGCTGGATTTTTGAATGACTTGCGCTACGGTCAACGCCCCTTCGCGGTGCGCATCGTGAATGGTTGCGTTGCCGATGTTGAATTGCCCGGGCGCGGTTTCTATCACGCTCTCCGGCGTAACCAATCCCGCTTCCAGCGCCGCCGCTACGGTAAACGGCTTGAGAGTGGAGCCGGGTTCGAACAAATCGGTAATCACCCGGTTGCGGGTGCGTTGCGGACTGAGCATGGTCCGGTTGTTGGGGTTGTACGAAGGTACGCTTGCCAGCGCCAGCACTTCTCCGCTTTTCACATCCAGCACCACGATTCCGCCAGCCTTGGCGCGTTGCGCTTCCACTGCCTGCTTGAGTGCGCGGTAGGCAAGATACTGGATCTTGCTGTCTATGCTGAGCACGAGCGTGCGCCCTTCCTGTGGCACCTTGATGCTCTCCACGTCCTCGACGATGCGCCCGAGCCGGTCCTTAATGACGCGGCGGCTGCCCGGCTTGCCGGTTAGCCAATCCTGATAGGCGAGTTCCAGTCCTTCCTGGCCGTTGTCGTCAACGTCGGTAAATCCCATTAAATGCGCCATGACCTCGCCGCCCGGGTAATAGCGACGGTACTCGCGCTGCAGAAACACCCCGGGAATTCCCAGCTGCACGACTTTCGCAGCGAGCTCAGGAGAAAGATGGCGTTTCAAATAGACGAATTCCCTGGCGTTTTCGTGCAGTCGCTTGCTGACTTCTGCATTGTCCATTTCCAAGAGATTTTCCAGCCGTTTTTGTTTTTGTGGGGTGATCTCGATGTCGGCGGGGCTCACCCAAACTGATTCCACCGGCGTGCTGATCGCCAGCGGCTCGCCCGAACGATCGGTAATCATGCCGCGATGGGCGGTTATTTCAATTACACGGCTATAGCGGGCGTCTCCCTTTTGCTGCAAAAAGTCGTTATGCATTCCCTGCAGGTAAAACGCCCGCCCCGCAAGCCCGCAAAACCACAACATCACCGCGAGCAGTACCATGCGCGAGCGCCATGCAGGCAGCCGCAGTGTCAGGGCCGGATTGGCAAGGCTATTCATGTGCACTCCCCGCTGGCACTGCCTCAAGTGTGATCACTTGAATGCGCTTTGCATCGGGGACGCGCATCTGCAAGGTCATTCCGGCGATTTTTTCAATGCGCGCATGCGTTGCCCAGGTGCTCTGCTCGAGCTGCAATTGTCCCCATTCCACGTCGAGTTGAGTCGTCAATTCCTGTTCTATCTGCAGCTCCGCAAACAACTTGCGCGCCTTGTGCTGTGAGGTCACAACACCCAGCGCGCAACCTATCAAAATGAGAGCCACAATCATGTTCAATCTGGCCACGGCTAACCTTCCCAATTGGTGTGATTCCGTTTAGCTGCGCTTCAACCTCATATCGTCTCGGTACGTTCGGCAACGCGCATCACCGCGCTGCGCGCGCGCGGATTAGCCAGCACTTCTTGCTCGCTTGGCCTAATCGGCTTGCCGATCTTGCGCAATTTCGGTGGCGCTACATCGGCAGCGCGCACCGGCAGTTTCTCCGGCAGAGGACCAGGCCTAGCTATCTCGCGCACAAAGCGCTTC